>JBILBP010000065.1:0-10088 GCA_044353645.1 Planctomycetota bacterium
CAGCACTCGAAACAGACAAGAGTAGTCCCTAAGAACGAATAGTGAGCTAGGTCAGGTGCAGGCTGAAACGTTCATATCAAACGAATCCTTGCCTGGAAAGGATAATTAGCCATCTAAAGAGCCGCTCCCGGTATCATGGGCTACGGGGATGATGGCTTGCGGTTGTCCGAATATTGGCGTATAATTTGCTAGACACACCGAGGGGATATCCTGATGTCGCTGCAGATGCGGCAAAATTTCAGCATGCGGATGGAGCAGAAGCTCAAGCTCACACCGCAGATGATCCAGTCGATCGAGATCCTTCTGCTCCCGCAGATGGCGCTCGAGGAGCGGCTCATGAATGAGGTTGAGGCCAATCCCGCGCTCGAGATCATCGATGGTCCGAGCGAATCCTATGATGGCCAAGCGGCGACGTCGAACGAGTCCCTGGATCGCTTCCATGACGCCGATCTCGACTGGTTCCGCACTCGACGGGCGGCTCCCCGCGACGAAGACGCTCCCGACAAGATGGAGGCGCTCGAAGCCACGCCCAACCGCATGCCGTCGCTGGCGGATCACCTCATCGAGCAATTGCGCTTCATCGAACTCAACGATGAAGAGCGTGAATGCGCCGAGGAGATCTGCTGGCACCTCGATCGTCGCGGCTACCTCATCGAGCCCTTGCCCGAGCTGTTTCCGGAAGAAAAACTCGAGGCTGCCGAGCACGCCTGGGAAACTGTCCGTCGTCTGGAGCCCATCGGTGTCGGCGCCAAGAATCTCCAAGACTGTCTTTTATTGCAGCTAGCGCATGAATCGGGTGATAACTCCTTCGAGCTCGAGCTGATCCGCAACCATCTCAATGACCTGCTCAAAAACCGCCTACCGGCGGTGAGCGCGGCCACCGGTTACAGCATTGAACGTCTGCAAGAAGCCGTCGAGGTGGTGGCCAAGCTCGATCCCAAGCCGGGCCTGCCTTTTTCGCGCAGCGAGAACTCCATCGTCGTCCCCGACGTGGTCGTAGAATGCAACGAACGTGGTGAATGGATCGTCAGCGTGCCCGACGGTCGGGTGCCCAAGGTCCAGGTCAGCGATTCCTACTGGCAGCTCTACGATCACGGCATCGCCGATCCCAAGGACAAGGCCTACCTCAAGGACAAGCTTTCCAGCGCCAAGTTCATCATCGATGCCGTCAATCAGCGTAAGCGCACCTTGCTCAAGATCGTCACCGAGATCATCAAGCACCAGACCGCATTCCTCGAAGGGGGTGTTGAAAATCTGCGTCCCCTGATGCGTCAGAATATCGCCGACAAGATCGGCATGCACGTCGCCACCGTCTCGCGGGCGGTGAAAGACAAATACATCCAGACGCCATCGGGCATCATCCCCTTGGCCGACTTTTTCTCTGGTGGCATCGCCTCATCCGATGGCAGCGAAGCCGAAAGCTCGAAATCGGTCAAGCTGCGCATCGAAAAGCTGATCAATACCGAGAACAAGAAGACGCCCCTTTCGGATCAGGAGATCGCCGACATCCTGGCCAAGGAAGGCCTCGATATCAGCCGTCGCACGGTGACCAAATATCGCATCGCCGAAGGGGTGCCCAGCACGCGTCAGCGGCGGCTCTTCTGATGTGGCGCGGGCTGACATTTGCCCTGCTGTTGGGATGGACAACGTCGTGGTCAGCGCTGGCCGTCGAGGGCCCGATCATCGACCTTCCGACTCCTCCGAGCGCGGTCGAAGGCGAAGGTCCCGGACGGGTCCCGCCGGCTGCTCCCGCGACACCAATGGCCATCGAGTTCACCTGGGAAACCTATCGTAGCGTGGTGGTGATCGGCGAAGGCGTCGGACAACTGCGCCCGGCCTGGGTGGCGACCTATGAGGCGCCGCTAGAGGTACCCGGGCAGGGGCTGGTCACCCCGCTCCTAGGCTTGTTTGGTTATCAGCAGAGCGCCGAGGTCGCTGAAAAATTGGTGGTTGCCTACCGTGCACAGGCCTACCTCGATGCCACCGGTCGCGTGCATCTCGATGCCCGCCGGGCGGTGATCAGCGGTCCGCAGGCCGATCAATGGTCGCCGGACAGCTTCGTCTTCACCTTGCCCGATCTCGTCGAGACGGTCGATGACAACGCCTCGGCGAATGCCGGGCACATCGAGCGTGTGGTCATCCCCACCAGTGCCCCGGCGGTGTATCAGAGCCTGCTTACCAAGGTGCAAGTTGTTGTCGGCGACGGGATCTGACTCTTGGCTGAGCTGGTGGGTTCCGAGCGACGCGAACAGCGATTCAGGTTGAACCGTGGGCGGCAGCGCCACCCTGCCGCCGACATGACTACCTCGCTGATTATGCATGGAGCCGCCGGACGCATGGGCCAGCGGATCCTGGCCCTGGCCGCCGAAGATCCGGCATTCACCGTCATCGCCGGGGTTGATCGCCAAGCCGGTTCGCTGCGTGCTTTGGGCATCGCTAGCGACGCTCCGATCTTGGCCGCGCTGCCCATCCAGCCGGGCGCCGTGGTCATCGATTTCAGCCACCATACGGCATTTCCAGCGGTAGCGGCGCATTGCACGGCGCACGGCATGGCCTTGATCTCGGGCACCACCGGCATCGCTCCGGCGGCGCTCGAACAGGCCCTGACGCCGGCAGCGGAAAAAATCGCCGTCCTGCATGCGATGAACATGAGCGTGGGTGTGAACGTAGTCTTCCAGATGGCCGCCAAGCTCGCCGTCGCGCTTGGTGGCGACTACGACATCGAGGTCGTCGAGGCCCATCATCACCATAAGAAGGATGCGCCTTCCGGCACCGCCTACGGCATCACCGATGCCATCTGCGCCGCCACCGAACGCACGCGCAGCGATCTTGTGCATGGCCGTGAAGGCGATGTCGGCGCCCGCCGCAAAGGCGAAATCGGCGTCCATGCCCTGCGTATGGGTGATGTCGTCGGCGATCACACCGTCTACTACGTCGGCAACGGCGAACGGATCATGCTCGGCCATCTCGCGCACAGCCGCGACATCTTCGCCCGCGGCGCCTTGCGCGCAGCCGCCTTCATTGCCCAACAGTCTCCAGGGCGTTATTCCATGGCCCAGGTCCTGGGGCTGTAGGCCATGCGCAGGATCGCTCTCATCGCCAAGCCGATCGTGGCTTTCCGGCGAGCCGGGCGATGAAGCTCGCGGTTCGATTGCCCAACTGGGTCGGTGATGCCTGCATGGCCTTGCCGGCGCTGCGCGCCCTGGCCGAACGCGACATCGAGCTGCACCTGTTTGGCAAGGGCTGGGCTGCGGATTTGTTCGCCGCCCACGGTTGGCCGGTGAGCAAGCTCCCGGCAGGCCTCTGGCCGGCGAGCACCTGCGTGCGTGCGATCGGTGCCGAGCGGGGCCTGCTGCTGACCAATTCCTTCGGCAGCGCCCTGCAGTGGCGCTTGGCCGGCGTGCGCGCCGTGGGCTATCGGCGCGAAGGGCGGACGTTGCTGTTGGGGCGTAGCCTGCCGCGTCCGCGCGGGCGGCATGAGGTCGAGGTCTTCTGGCGTCTGGCTCAGGAAGTGACGACATGGTTGGGCTTGCCACCGATGCCGGCGCAACCTCCGCAGGCGCTCGGCCTGCAATTGACCGAAGCCCATCAGCAGGCTGCTGAAGAAGCCTTGCGCGGCAGCGGAGTGCATTCGCCGTTCGTGGTCCTCTGTCCGTTGGCGGCGGGGACCATCAATGGCCAGTCGAAGGTCTGGCCGGCGTTCGCCCTGCTCTCGCGGCTGATCCAGGAACGCGGCCTACCGGTGGTGGCCTGTCCCGGACCCGGCGAGGAGGCCGCCTGCGCCGCCGCCCTGCCGGGAGCCCGCCTGCTGCCGGGACTGGCGCTGGGGGCCTACGCCGCGATCTGTTCGCGAGCCCTGATCACGGTCGCCAATGACTCCGGCCCGATGCACCTCGCCGCCGCCGTCGACGCCCCCGTCATCGGCATCTTCGGCATCGGCGACCCCCAACGCACCCGCCCCTGGTCAACGCACGGCCGAGTCATCGGCGACGCCGTCACCTGGCCAACCGCGACCACCGTCATGCGCGCTCTCGACCTCTGAATAGATCCGAAAACAGCAAGCGTCCGACGCTGAGCCCCGCTAGGCGCAAGAAGAACTTCTAAAAAATGCGCCTCCCCCGATGCCGAGCCCCGCGAGGCGAGCATACCGGGTGGCTCCCGCTCGAAAAAAACATCCCGTATCAAAGGAACCACTGAGCTGAGAGCGAGGCTAGTCGCGCAGATGCCAGGCGCCGGAAGCCGATGCATAGCGCAAGCTATGTGAGGTTTCCGGCAACGCCGCAGCTGCACGGCTAGCGTCGCTCTCAGCGGCCTTGGCGGAGGCGTTCGGCGAGGTAGTTGTCGAGGTTGGGGTTGGCCTCGATGGCTTTGGCGGTGGCTTCGATGTCGTAGGATACGCGGCGGAATACCACGCGCGGTGCCGACGGATCGGTATCGAGCAAGACGTAGGAGGCCCTGGGGTCCCCATCGCGGGGCTGGCCGACCGAACCGATATTGATCAGGGCTTTTTCACCACTCTCGACGAAATAGGTCTGGGCCCACAGCATGGTCGGCGGGATGAAGGTGTTGTCTTCGAGAAACACGCCGGGGATATGGGTGTGCCCGACGAAGCAGACGTGCGGAATGAGCGCGAAGATCTCGAGCATCTTCTGTTCGTTCTTGGCGTCCTTGGGCATCACGTATTCACGCGTCGGCTGGCGCGGACTGGCGTGGGTAAAGAGGAAATCACCGTCCTTGGCATGGAGCTGGAGGTTTTGCAGGATATGCCAGCGTTTGCGGCGGGTCTCCTCGTCACCATCGACCTTCAGGTGGTCGCGGGTCCAGTCGATCGCACGCTTCGCACGGGGGTTGAAATTCTCGGCGCCGAAGAGCAGGGCTTCCTCATGATTGCCCATCAGCACCGCGCCGCAGCGCTGCACCAGGTCGAGGCATTCACCCGGAAAAGGTCCGTATCCCACGACATCACCGAGGCACAGGACCTTCTCCGCACCTTTGGATTCCATATCGGCAAGCACGGCCTTGAGGGCTGCGAGATTGCCATGAATGTCACTGATTAAACCGAGGATCATCGAGCGGTTCACTTAAAGCACATTTATGGCCCTGGCAAGTCAGGTTCTGAACGAGTAGATTTTTAACTATAATCATAGTATAAAATTTGGCATGTCCGGTGCGTTCATTCCGCCAAGCGCCGCAATCACGACGCTGCCAAGGGGGGTGGGTGATGAGTTCAACATCAGCAATCAATTCCGCGTCGACCAACAACACGTCGTCGGCCACGACCGACAGCGCTAGTGCCTTCCGTAATGCCGATTTCCTCAAGATCATGATGACGGAAATCACCCATCAGAGTCCGCTCGATCCTTCGGATACCGGCAAGCTTGTGGACAATGTCCAGAAACTTCAGGAACTGGCCAATACCACCTTCCAAAAATTCCGCGCCGACATCACCTGGGGTCAGCAGCTGGTCGGCCAGACGGTATCGGTCCTGCAACAGCCCTTGACGCCGGCGGAGAAGCAATCCCAGCTCGACAAGGGCTTGAAGCCGGACGTCGGTTTCAAGCAGATCGTCGGAAAAGTCTCTTCCTACCGCATCGTCGATCAGAAGGTCTACCTCACCGTCGGGGACAAGGACTACCCCATGGACAACGTCAAGCAGATCGTCCCCGATAGCCAGCAGTCGCAATATCTGGCCAACATGGCCGATCAACTGTTGGGCAAGAGCGTCGCCTATCTCGATGCCAAGGGCCTGCCGGCCTCCGGAAAAGTGACCTCGGTGCAGTACGACAAAGACAGCAATCTGATGCTCGAAATCGACAAAAATTCCGTGAATTTCAACAAGGTCACGCAGATCGGCATCACCAATTGAGGCTTAACGCGGCGGCTGCACGGGGCGGATTGAAATTCGTGGCGTAACCGCGGGCGGCGGCACGATCCCGCAGGCCCGCTTCCGCTTCCATGCCGCCAACCGTCAGCCTGGTCCATGCCACACATCCTGGTTCTGCAATTCCTCAATCTCCTGATGGGCGGTGGCTGCTATCTGGTGGCGGTCACCAGTTTCGGCGCGTGGTCATCTGCCGGTTGGTCGGCGCTGGCTACCGGTGCTTCGATGATGGCCGCGAACCTCGCCTACGGCGGCCTCGTCGGCACCGGCGGGCGCTTTGCCGATGGCTGGGGCCGAGCGCGCACCGCCATTAGCGGTGCGGCCTTGGCGCTGGTCGGGGCGCTGATCGCCATCCTCGGGGCCTCGGCGTGGTCGGCGGTGCTTGGCACGGTCATCTGCTTCGCCGGCAGCGCGCTGTTCTTCCCCGGCAATGCCGGGTTGTTCTCGGATGCGCGCAGCGCGCTCGGAGAGGTCCCGCTGCATCGCAAGGTCAGCCGCTACAATCTTGGCTGGAGCAGCGGCAATCTCGTTGGTTTCGGTCTCGCCTGGCTCCTCTCCGACGGCCCGGTGGGCCGGGGGTATTGGTTCGCGGCGGGCGGCTTCGTGCTCATCGTGGGGGTGATGTGGCAGTGGTGGTCCTTGCCGGCTCAGGTGCCATCGGCTGCCGCTGATCGTGCCGATCATCCGGCCCTGAAGCTGCTCACGCGCATGGGTCGGGTCGGTCTGCTGCTCTACTGCCTGGCGGGGATGGCACTGATGTCGTTACTTGAAAGCGCCCTCGCCCAGCAGCTCGCGCCGGCGGCTGCCCATCGTCTGGCGACCGGCGCCCTGATGGCCTATGCTGCGGGCTATTTCTTCGGCTTCGTGGTTCTCGGGCAGTGGTCGGGGTGGGTTATGCGCCCCTGGCGCCTGTGGGTGATCGCCCTTGGCATGCTCGTGGCCGCCGGCGGATTCATCCTCTGCGGCCTTGCGGGGCAACTCGGCGTGGCGCCCTTGGCGGCCTGCGCGGCCGTGCTTGGCCTGGCGTTTTCGGCGGTATATACCGCCAGTCTCTATTATTCGTTGCGCCTACCGCAGGGGGCGGCGCAGGCTGCCGGCCGGCATGAGACGTTTCTCGGGGTCGGCGCGACGCTCGGGCCGTTACTGTGCGGCGCGTTCATCAGTGGCTGGAGCAACATGCTCGCCGGCCTCGGCGTCTACATCGCCATCGGGGCGCTGCTGGTGCTCGGCTGGCAGGTGTCGCAAATTCCCGCGATCACCCGCCTGTTGCGTGCACATCCACCTTGAACACGAATTTGCGGTAGGTCGTCGGCCCGCTCGGCGGATGGCAAACCGGCTTGTGCGCGTCGCTCGGGAAGAAGATCGTGAACTCGTGGGGACGCACGTGCAGGCGCGAGGGGGCGATGGCCGGGGCGTGGTAGAACGCGATGTCGCCATCCGGCTGGAAATCATCCTCGACGCGCAGATCGGTGACCGGCAGCCATTCCATGATCTCGCCACCGGCGAGGTTGACCTGGATGTCGATGTAGCGGCGGTGGGCTTCAAAGCGTCGTTGCCCGGCGTCATGCGTGGTCGCGGTCTCGACGATCACGAACAGCTCGTCGCCGCGGATGTGATGCTTGCCGTCAGCGGCGTCGTGATGCTTTTCAAGCCACGCGAAGGCCAACGGAAACAGCGGGTGCAGGTCGGTATAACGTGCCGCCTGCGGCAGGGAGTCGTGAATCACAGTTCTTTATCCGAGAGGAAGCGCATGCCGCTGATGAGGGCGGTGCCTTCGGCATTCTGGTTGTAGATGAGGACCTGAATCTCTTTGATCTCGTCCAGACTTTCGATGGTCGCGTTGTTGGCCCATTCCGATTTCTGACTTTTGAAATCCTTGCCCTTGAGGTCGAAGCGCAGCTCCTTCCAGCCATCGATATTTTTGATCGTCTGCTGTATGCTCTCGTAGTAGACCCACTGCCCGGTCTTGAGCGCGACGGCGAGGCGCAGGTTGCCCTCGCTCTTGTTGCGCACGCGGATGGCCAGGATGTGGTCTTCGCTGGCATCGATATTGACCGGCTTCTTGATCGTGGCCTTGTCGCGATCGCCTTTGTCGAGTTGTACTTCGAGGGCGTTCTTGACGCCTTCCAGACGGTCATCGCCGATCAACGGCACGAGTCGGGTCTGCACCGGATTCGACCACTGCGGATTTTCGCCCTGCCAGCCTTTGATTTCCAGGCCTTCGGCGCCACTGGTGCTGGCGATGGGTTTTTCGAGATTGGCAACCGGCTGCCGCGGCAGGATCGGCGGCGGACCGATGGCCTCATCGCTGCGCCCGACGAGCTTCTCGAGCTGATCGAGACGGGCGATGGTCTCGGTGTCCTTGCCCTGCGCCGAGCGGTACCAGCGATAGAACGGCAAGGCGGTTTCGGGCCCGGAGATCTCGTCGTTGAGCCGCGCATACAAGGCCAGGGCCGATACATCCCAGGTGCGCTGGGGATCGACGCGGGCGAGGTTGAAGGCCTTATCGAGGGCGGTGAGCGCGGCCTGCTGGTGGCCTTTGGCGCGGCACCAGCGGGCGAACTCGATCAGACCATCGAGGTCATCGGCCTTGATCTGCTTGAGGCGCGAAGTCACCCCGAGCTCGACGGCGGTGATGCGCAGCTTCTTCAGGCGCAGCGTGCCGCTGATGGTGCGGATGAGGGCGAAGTCGGCGCTCTCGGGATCGTCTTCGAGTGCACCGGGGATTCGTTGCTGATTGTCGAGGATGACGAGATCGACGTCGGCGGGTTCACCGGCAACCACTCGGCTCACGCCCGAGGTCAGCAAGACGCCGACGAGCATTGCTCGCAACCATGGCCGAAGAGCACCAGTCATGGGGAGAGCATGCGCCGACGGCGACGAGAGTGAAGCGACCAACGATGTCATACGCTTGTCATGAGCCCGCTCGATCATTGCAGCCGTTTCACGGATCCGCGCTCGCGCTCGGCAGGGCCTGCGGAGCATAGCCGGAAAAGCGTCCGGTGCGCAGACGCGCCTGGGCCAGGACCATGGCCGCGGCATTGGCGAGGTTGAAGGCGCGGATCGGGCCGAGCATGGGAATGTGCAGAGTGGTGTTTTTCCACTGGTGATGCCAGGCCTCGGGCAGACCGCGAACCTCGTTGCCAAGGATGATCACGTCGTCTTCTTGATAGGGGGCTTCGCTGAAGAGCTGGGCACCGAACTTGGTCACCAGCCATGGCTGGCGATCACCCAGCCAGACCAGGAATTCCTCGGGATCAGCGTAGAGGGTCCAGCTCAGATGCTGCCAATAGTCGAGCCCGGCGCGACGCAGGGCCTTGTCGGAGAAATCGAAGCCGCAGGGGCCGATGATATGCAGGTGGCAGTCCATGCCTACGCAGAGGCGACCGATGTTGCCGGTGTTCGGCGGGACCTGGGGCTGATAGAGGGCAAGGTGCATGAGTTCGTGTGGAATTACAGGGCTGTGAGATCGCTGTGCACCGCGAACGGCAGCTGCGCCGGCAGCGGAGGATTGCCTGGACGCATCAAGAGCACGGCGTGCAGGCCGGCGGCCATGGCGGCCTCGGCTTCGGCGGGCTGATCGGTACCGAAGACGATCTCGCCCGGTGTCAGCCCCCAGTGCCGAGCGATGGCGACATAGCTGGCGGCCTCACGCTTGGGCCCGCTGGTGGTGTCGTAGTGGCCGACCAGGAACGGCGTCAGGTCGCCGGCGACGCTATGATGGAACAGCAACTGCTGGGCGAGCACGCTGCCCGAGGAATAGATCGCCACCTGCCGCCCGGCCGCCCGCCACGCGGAAAACTGCGGCGCGACATCGGGGTAGACATGGCCGAGGACCTGGCCGGTCTCATAGCCTTCGCGCCACACCAGGCCTTGCAGGGCTTTCAGGCCCTGGGCCTTGACGTCGCCGGCCATCTGACGCTGGACGATGGCGATCACCGCGGCTTTCGGATCGAGGGCGCGTTCTTCAGCGGTGGCGTCGGCGAGCACGCTCGCGCAAGCGCGGGCGACGGCGGGCTCATCCCAGGATTCGCTGATGAATCCCGGTAGGCGCTTGGCGGCATACGGGAACAGCACGTCATAGACGAAGCTGATGGCGGTGGTGGTGCCTTCGATATCGAGGAGGACGTGGCGCATGGCACGCCACGTTAGAGTCCCGTGGCTAACGCCAACGGATGATCAGGATTTCGCCCGGCAGGTGGTCGAT
>JBILBP010000066.1:0-10079 GCA_044353645.1 Planctomycetota bacterium
AGGCCGCGCTGATCCGGTGGATGGGGGAGCTTTTCCAAGACCAGATGCAGCTCGTCGCGAGCCCGGGTGCAGGCGACGTAGAACAACCGGCGCTCCTCGGCGATCTGCCGAACGCGGATGTCATCGATCAGCATTTCTGCGGCCAAGGACACCCCCTGGTCGTGCGGACCGCGCTTGACCGCCAGACGCAGGACCTCGCCCTCGGGCACCGCCAGGAAGGCCTGCCGCTGATCCTGGGTGCCATGTGCGCGATCGAGTTCCGGCAACCACACCACCGGCCATTCGAGACCCTTGGCACCGTGGATGGTCATCAGGCGCACACCCCGTCCGCCGAGGGCGGCTCCGCTGGCGCCGGCTTCATCGACGCCATGCCGCCGTCGATCGCGTAAACGCTGGCAAAAAGCAGCGAGATCGAGGGTCCGCCCGGCGGCCTGCTCTTCGTCGGCCAAGGTCATGAGATTGGCCAGCCGCCGCCGCGCCAAGGGCCGTCGGCCATAGCGCGCGGTCAGACGCGGATCCATGGCCAAGGCGCGCACCGCCACCGCTGGCCCCTGCTCTGCTGCCAGCGCCGCAGTCGCGGCGACGATCTCACCCAAAGCAGTGGCCGCGAGAATCGTCCGCGGATCACCTTCGAGGCCGGTCACGAGCAGGCATTTGTCGTTGGCATCGGCGGTGCCCCACGGGCCGCCGACGGCCACCGCCAAGGCATCGCGGTCGTGCGGGGCGAGGGCCAAGCGCAGGATGGCTTCGACATCGGCGACTTCCTGACTGTCGATCAGACCTTCCGGAAAATCGGTATCGCAGGCGATGCCGCGGGCTTCCAGGGCCCGCGCATAGGCCGCCATGTGCGTCCGCGAACGCAACAGCACGGCATGATCTTCGGGTGGTCGTTTGCTGGCGGCGATACCTTCGGCGACAAAGTGTGGTTGGACCTCGACGGCGTCCTCAGGGGCCACCACGCGCCAGGCGGCGAGCACGGCGGTGCCTGCCGCGGTGCGCCCGGGCTTGATGTCCTCAGGACGGAACGCCGCGTCCGCGAACAAGGCGGTGATGCCTAGGACCAGCCCGGGATGGCTGCGAAAATTCTCGCGCAGGGTGGCGACGGTGCCGCCACGCGCGGGAAGCGAGGTCTCCCAGGAGCTGAAGATCTCCGGTGCCGCATGACGAAAGCCGAAGATGCTCTGGCGATGGTCGCCGACCGCGAACACCCGCGGCCCGGCGGCCGCCGGCGGATCTTCCGGCAGCGCGTCGAGGAGCGCCTCGACGAGGCTGGCCTGCAGGCGATTGAGATCCTGGACCTCGTCGAGGAGGACGTGGCGATAACGCCGGGCCAGCCGGCGGACCGTCGACGGATCGCGCAGCAGGGCCATGGCCTCGGCGGAGATGGCGCTGAACCCGGCGACCCCGGCGGCGGCCGATTCTTCGCCGACGAAGCTGCGCAGGCGGGCGACGAGTTCGACGACGCGCTGGGCCTCGGCGGCGAGGTCGGCTTCGAGCGCCGGATCCCAATCGACCAGGGTCAGCAGCGAACCCCGCCGACGCCGCTCATTGCCGGTGGGACGTCCGCCATCGGCGCGGCGCGGATTGGGATAGTCGAGGAGATCCTGCAGGTCGCGGATCGCTTCCTTGCCCTTGCCGCGCGCGGCCACGGAATCGAGTTCCTGCAAGCGTTCGAGCAGGCCGATGCGATCGGCGGGCAAGGACGCCTGGCCGGCTTCGGCGAGCGCCGCCGGCAACTGCGCCAGCTGCGCCGAGCGCCGCTGCAACAGCAAGGCGAAGCGATCGCCAGGAAGCGTCTCGGCCCGCCCCGAGGGCAGGGCACCCGCCTGATCGAGCTTACTCAGCAGCCCGTGGCGGACCTGATGCTCGCCATGGCGCGCGATCAGAGGTTCGAGTTCGCCCGTCGCCTCGCGGCGCAGACGCAGCCAGGCGCGCTCGCGGATCTGCGCCCAGGTCACGGCTTCGGCAGGGCCGGTCTCGGGATCACGGCCGAGCTGCGCCGCGCCTTCGCGGACCCAGTTCAGGCAGGCGCCGTCGATGGTCGTGATCGGTGCGCCCGGAAGCTCGGCCAGACAGCGGCGCAGATGCGTACGCTCGGCATCCGTGAACTGGAAATCCTCGTCGTCGCCGAGCCGCGGGAAGACCCCCGCGCGCAGCACCTGGCGCAAGGTGCGGTCGATGCGCGCGCGCAGATTACCGGCGGCCTCAACGGTGAAGGCGAGGGCCAGGATCTGCGCCGGGAGCAGGGCTCCCTGGAGCAGGCAGGCGACGTAGCGCACCGCCATCACCGTCGTCTTGCCCGAGCCGGCGCCAGCGCTGGCGAGGACATGGCGATCGACGAGGAAGGCGGCGCGGCGCTGCTCGTCGGTGAAATCGGCCCACGGCGTCTTCATACGCGGTCCTCCGGATCAAGCGCATCGTCAGCATATTCGAGGGCGCGGATCACCGCCGGCGGGCAGACGCCATCGATCCGCGCCACCGCCGTGCCCTGCGCCAGGCGCGCCACCGCCGCGCATACCTGCGCCCAGCGCACGAGGGTCTCATCACCCTCGATGGCCACGCGCTTACCGCCGGCCAGGGGCACGAAGACCCCTTCGCGGACCCGCTCGCCCTGCGCACGCAGGGCCTGCACGTAGCCGAGCACCTGGGCCTCACGCTGCTCGGCGACCTTGGTCGCGAGAGCCGTCGAGCGACCACGTTTGTAATCGACGACGGTGAGGCTGCCGTCGGCGTGTCGATCGAGACGATCGGCACGCCCGGGCAGAGTCAGCACGCCGAGCTCGCCGAGGTCGAGCGTCACCGCCACCTCGTACTCGGCACGCACCTGGGCATCGCTGGCGGCAGAGGCTTCGGCGCTGACGACCTCGCGCAGACGCGGCGCGCGTTGACGGCGGGCGGCCCGCGCCAGGACATCCGGGGCGCTGCTGATCCACGTCTCGAGCAGACGCTCGAAGGCCTCGCGCCACTGCCCCACCGGATATTCGGCGAGCTTGGCGAACAGCTCATGGAGGATGCTGCCATCATCCATCAAGGCCCCCTCGCGGAGTACGCCACCGAGAGCCAAGCGCTGGCAGACCAGGCCGAAGCTGTCGCCAAGGGCCAGATCCAGGCTGCTGACGCGCAGGCGCAAGGCGTCTGGCGGGCACGCCGGGACGCGGAATTCCAGGGTTGCTGGCGGCAGCGCGGCGCTGCCCGCCAGCGGCCATAGGGCCTGTTCGTAGGCGCCTCGACTGTCGGTCGGCCCCAAGGGCGCGCCGGCCACGGCCTCGGCATCGGGCGCGCCGCGCAGCGTATCCAGGCGCCAGGTGTCATCACCGGCGAGTTCGGCCTGTTCCGCGAGCGTCGCCAGCCAGGCGCTCGGTTGCCGCTCGCCGCAGGGAATGCCGATCACCAGCTGCGTCAGACCGCGCGCCGCGCAGGCCAGCACCGAGGCGACTTCGCCGGCCTCGCGACCGCGATCATCGAACCATTCGGGGCTCAGCTGGCTGCGGTCTTCCGGACTGAGCAGGACGCCGACCTGCGGCTGGGCCGGCCAACGACCGTGTTCGAGTCCATGCAGGACGGCGATCGGCCGCGGCAGCGAACGCCCGCGTACGGCGTCGAGGATCGCCAGCGAATCCGGACCGTCATCGCGAACGATCTCCACCGCCGCATCGGCGAGGGCTTCACTCAGATCTTCGTCGCTGACCGGAAAAAAACCGTCGAGCGCGGCCAGGGCCGGGCCCACTGGCCCGAGGGCGATATCGAGATCAGCCGCCGCCGCCGTCAGCCGGGCGAACCACGCGCCGCTGGTCGGCAGGCGCGCCTGCAGCTCGCGCAGCCACACTACCGTCGCCGCCAAGCCAGCCCGCAAGGGTGCGGCCACCAGCAGGTCGCCATGGCTACCGCCTTCGGCGAGAGCCTGCAAGGCGTCCAGCGCTTCATCGATGCCCTGCCACGGACCTTCGAGTTCGAGCAACGGCGTCGGCGGCGCTTGCCGTTGCGCATCCTGCAGGCGCGCAGCGGGCAGGTGCGCAGCGGGCAGCAGCGGCAGGCGCAACGCCAGGGCACGGAACGCCGTCCACGAGGGCCGGGCGAGGCAACGCCCGAGGGCGGCGACGGCAGCCCCCTCGGCGGTCGCGCCGTAGGCGAGATGGAACCGGCCGCGCACCTTGAGACCGGCGCCGCGCAGCGCGTCGGCCAGGGCCAGGGCCTGTTCGTCGCAGGTGCGCAGGTAGATGTTCACCGCCGCTGCCGGCACCTGACGTGCATCCAGCCACGCGGCCAAGGCCCGCCCGGCATGCACCGGATCGCGATAGCGGTAGCGGTCGAGGCCGCCCATAGCGGCAGCCGGCAGCGGTGGCGCCTCGCCGTCGGGCGGCAGTAGCGCCGGCAGCAGCAGGCGTTGCGCCTCGGCAAACGGCGCCTGCGCGTGGATGCCGGATAAACGCTCCTCACTGGCTTCGGGAATCATCCGCCGCACGTATTCGAGCAGGCCGCCGGCACAGCGATCGTCATCGATGGCGCTCATCAGTACCTGCCGCTGGCGTGCGAGATCGGCGACCCAGGCGATCTCGGCGGGGGTCAGCGCCAGGACATCGTCGAAGGCAATCACGCTCCACGGCACGGGAGCGCCGGCGAGGTGCGCCCAGCGTGCACCGGGGGTGGTTGCGCCACGCTGACGGCCTTCATCGCGCAACCACTGGCGAGCGCGCAGGACGACGCGGATCTTGTCGCTCAAGGAGCTCTCGCAGCGGCGAGCGGTGAGCGTCAGCTCGTCATCGGCGACGCCCTGGGCATCCAGGCGCAGCAGCAGATCCGCGAGTTCATTGGCGGTGCGCCGGTAGGGTGCCAGGGGCGCCCACGGCGAACCCGCCAGACCCGTCGGCAGCCATTGGCGCAGGGCATGGCGCAGCCACGCCGGCGAGAATGCCTGCGGCACGTCCCCGAGGGCAGCAGCGGCGCGTTCGGCCAGCTCCGGCATCGACAACACCACCGGCAACCAGCCCGGCCCGAACCATGCATGGACCTGCGCCAGGAGTTCGCGGCTGATTCCGCCCGGCCGCACCAGTACCGCCGTCCCCGCCGGCTGGGCGCGCAGCAGTTCCCATAACCGGCGCGATTTGCCGCTTTGATGCGGGCCAGTGATGAGGGTCAGCGACATAGATGGTCAGCCTGGGGCGGTTGGGCATTCGGCAATGGCCCATTGATGCGCGGGTGGCCCCCTAGCGATCTCCGACCGGCAGCTTGGCTATTATTTGTTCCCGTCGACGGTCTGACACCTCAAAAATTTGAGCGCGGGGGACCCTCGGTGAAATCCCGGAAGGGGAGCTTCAGATGCGCTACCCGGCTCCAGAGAAAGCCATGGAAATGCGGCATATATCCGCGCGCCGCGACCTGCACGCAGGCCCCGGGCTCCAGCCATAACGGTCCGACAACATCCGCACGGGTATCTGCCATGGTGAATCCAGAAGTCACCGCCGCGAAGCCCTGGGCCTGTGGCACGCCATCGACCTCGACCTGGCAGAGCCTGGACTCTCCCGAAGCATAAAGCGCATGCAGGTACCAGATTCCAGGCGGCAACCCGGTCGTGGGGACCGTGAAGCGTCCGTTTAAGCCATCGACCCACAGCATGCCTTCAAAGTCACCGCCACCGTGGCGGAGATTCGGCGAGCCGTCCACGATCGCATCCTCCGTCGCGGCGGTGTTCTTCTCCTCAGCCGTGGCTGCACGCATGGTCACCGGTGCGGCCACCGGCCGGCGGATTTCGAGCACCTCGAGAGTCCGTCTCGTGGGCGACAGCACGTGCAGGCGATCGCCAGCGACAACCGCGGTCTGGAGGCGAAGCCCGCTGATGGGCTTGGCACCAGCGCGGTAAAATTCCACGGGAATTCCTGCGGCTTCCCACAGTTCCCCGCCCTCACGTGCCACCAGTGACAGCTCATAGCCAGCACCCAGGGAAATCGCCTTGGGCCGCTCCGAAAGTTCGCAGGCGACCACCTGCCCATCATCCTGGCGGAGGATGACCGTGCTGGTGCGGATCAGGACCAGGGGCTGATGTTGCCGCGAGACCCCGGGCATGACCAGCAGCGTCGAGGCGGTGAGACTCCAACCCGGTACATCCGAATGGATGCGGTAGGATCCGGGGGCGAGGTCCAGCGGCTCGGCCATCCCGTTGTTGATCGCGATGCGCGAGGGCGACGAGACGGGGTCATCGCTGCGTTCCACGAGCACCGCACCCTGTATCACCTCAACCTCATCCTGCGCGGGCACGAGGTGGATCTGCAGGCTGCGTTTGGCTTCGGCATCCACGGTCACCAGCGGGACGGTACCCAGCCAGACGGCCCAATTGGGCAGATTTCCTTGATACGGTATCATCGCCGAAGTCCCGACCGTGCCCGGCAGGGTAAAGTCGAGACGGAAAGGTCTGGGATTCCCGGGCCACACGATCTGGAAGCCACCGGTCTCATCGACGAAGATCGGAATCCGCTGGCGGCCGAAAGGACCGCTGGCAATGACACGCACCTGGCCCGCGGATTTCCCAACCACTAGGAGTCTGTCAGAGAGGCGACCGACGATGACGCCCGTCCAGGATGCCTGTCGATCGTCGAGGAATGTCCACAACAGCCGTGAATCGGCCTCCGCCAAGGTGCGCAGATCGAGTGGCTCACCTCGGGCATTCACGAGATGGCGTTCAGCCACAGCCACCTCGGCGCGATCCTCAGCCCGCACCACCATCTGCGGGATCAGGACCAGGGTGAGCACCAGCATCAGGGAGTGCATCGGCCTTATTGTTAACATATAACTCAAAGAGCACATCGATAGTCCCGAAAGTCAAGCCCCTATCGGTTTCGGCTAGGAGCCGGTCGGAAAAAGATTCGGTCGGCTGGCTCGCTTTCGTACGGCATCTCCGGCGTTGTCGAAGTGTTCAAATAGCCCTGCTATTTGAACACTCCTCCGCCGTGGATCTCGCCAGCAATACACTTCGCCAGCCTCGTCGGCCTATCTCCGAGAAGCTCTTAGCAGCCTCTGCGACGCTCGAGACCTTCGCGGGATTTCCCCCGGCCGCGACTCCGTAAACGCGCTTAATCCCAGGGTTACGGCTTGGCCTCGGCGATCAGCAATGACGACGGAAGGCTTATTTCAGAAACACTTCGTCGACGAACTTGGTCGTCACTTCGTTGTTCAGGAAGCGCGCGTCTTTCAATAGCCGTTGATGGAAGCCGATGGTCGTCTTCGGTCCTTCGATGAGGTATTCACCGAGGGCGAGATTGAGCAGCTGAATGGCCTCGGCACGGTCTTTGCCGTGGACGATGAGCTTGGCGATCATCGAGTCGTAGTTCGGCGGAATCGCATACCCGGCGTAGCAATGGCTGTCGACGCGCACGCCCTTACCCGACGGCGCGACGTACATGTTGATCTTGCCCGGACTGGGGGCGAAGCCGTTCTGCCAGTCCTCGGCATTGATGCGCACTTCGATGGCATGACCCTGGGGCTTGATGTCGGCCTGGGTGAAGGGCAAGGGCAGGCCGGCGGCGACCTCGATCTGCAGGCGGATGAGATCCAGGCCGGTGCACATCTCGGTCACCGGATGCTCGACCTGGATGCGGGTGTTCATCTCCAGGAAGAAGTACGCCTTGCGGTCGAGGTCGTAGATGAACTCGACGGTGCCGGCGTTGAAATACCCGGCTTCCTTGGCCAGGCGCACGGCGTCCTCGCACATCTTGGTGCGGGTCTCGGGGGTGATCACCGGACTCGGCGACTCCTCGAGCAGCTTCTGGTGGCGACGCTGGGTCGAGCAGTCGCGCTCACCGAGGGCCACGACGTTGCCGTGCTGATCGCCGATGATCTGGATCTCGATGTGGCGAGCACGCTGGACGTAGGCCTCGATCAGGCATTCGCCACTGCCGAAGGCGGCCTCGGCCTCGCGACGGGCCTGCTCGAAGCCCGAAACCAGCGAACCGTCGTTGTGGGCGATGCGCATGCCGCGCCCGCCGCCACCGTTGGTGGCCTTGATCATCACCGGGTACTGAATCTTGCGGGCGATGGCGAGGGCCTCGTCGGGGCCGGAGACCGCCCCAATCGAACCGGGGATGGTCGGCACGCCGCACTTCAGGGCGAGGGCCTTGGCTTTAGCCTTGTTACCCAGGGCATCCATCGACGACGACAGCGGACCGATGAAGGCGATCTGGCAGTCGCGCACCACCTGCGCGAAATGGCTGTTCTCGGAGAGGAAGCCGAAGCCGGGGTGGATGGCGTCGACGTCGGCAAGCTCGGCGGCGGCGATGATGTTGTTGATATTGAGGTAGCTCTGCTTGGCCGGACCGGGTCCGATGCAGATGGCGACATCGGCCATGCGTACCGGCAGGGATTCCTTGTCGGCGGTCGAATAGACGACGCAGGTCTCGATACCCATGCGGCGGCAAGCGCGAATGATGCGCATGGCGATTTCGCCACGGTTGGCGATCAGAATACGTTTGAACATTGCTTGGTTTTCTTTTTCGGCCTTAGTCTAGTTACAGTCAGGAGACCTTCAGGAGACCGTCAGGCAACAGAAGACAGACTCAGCTGTGCGGATGCAGGCGAGTGAGCGTCGGCTTATCCGACCAAGAACAGCACCGTGCCGTACTCGACGGGCTGACCATCTTTAACGCAGACTTTCTTGATCGTGCCTTTGATACCGGCGTCGGACTTGATTTCGTTGAAGACCTTCATGGCTTCGATCAAGCAGGTGACCTTGGTCTCATCCACCGGCGATCCGACGGTGACGAAGTTGGCGGCATCGGGATTCGGGCGCAGGTAGACGATGCCCGGGATCGGGCTGGTGATCTGCTTGCAGCCGGCGAATTCATCGACCACTACCGCGGGCGCAGACACCGGTGCAGCGGCCGGCGCGCTGGCAGCCGCAACCGGCGCTGGAGCGGCGTATGAGGGGGACCCAAAGACTTGCGAAGAGGTCTTCTTGAGCTTGACCTTGAGGTCTGCCGATTCCACCTCGACTTCAACCAAGTCATTTTCCTTCATCAACTTGGTGATTTCTTTGAGGATCTTGATGTCCATCGTCTACTCCGAAAAGGCGACGCCAGTGAAGAGGCATCGCACGAAGCGGAGGACCGTAGACCCCCCTCTGCATGAGTCAACTGGACCCCGCCGATGTGATTTATGCGCCATATGCATATTACTATCGCAGCGTCGGGGTTGCACCAGCGATCCGCCCCCGCATCTTGCTTTCAACACGCATACATTCGAGGTTTTTCCATGGTCACCAAGGTGCTCCTCCCCAAATTCGGACAGACCGTCGAGACCAGCGAGATCGTTCAGTGGACCAAGCAAGAGGGCCAGGCAGTTAAAAAAGGCGACATCCTCTGCGAGATTTCGACAGATAAGTCAACCTTGGAAGTTGAAAGCCAGTACGAAGGCACCTTGTTGAAGATCCTGCTCCCCCCGGGCCAGACGGCGCCCGTCAACTGCGTCATGGCCCTCATCGGCCCCGCCGGCGAGGCCGTGCCCGAAAGCGTGATCAAGGAATGCCTGGCCACGCAGATCGTCAGTGTGCCCTCGTCGTCGGCAGCGGCTGTCGCCCCCAGCGCCCCGAAGCCAGCCCCCGCCAAGGCCGCCGCGCCGGTGGCGCCGATGGCGTCGATGGCGTCGATGGCGTCGATGGCGTCGATGGCGTCGATGGCGAAAGTACCGACGCCGCCGGCAGATGGCCGGATCTTCATCAGTCCGCGTGCGCGAAAACTCGCTGAAACCAGTCATGTGCCCTTGAATGTCGTGGCTGGCAGCGGCGACCAGGGCCGCATCGTCGAGACCGACGTGCGCAGCTACCTGCGCGAGATCGGCTCGGTCTCCCCCGCCGCCAAGGTCGCCGCAGCCGCCAAGGGCATTGATCTGCGTCAAGTCAAGGGCTCCGGGCCGGGAGCCCGCATCATGGTCGAGGACCTCTTCCAGGTCGCGCTCGGTAACGGCAAGAAGGTCAAGCCGGCCAAGCCCACCGCTGCCGCCCTGGTGGCCAAGACCGAGAAGCCGTCGCCCATGCGCAAGGCCATCGCCGCCAACATGCTCGCTTCGGCGAGCACGATTCCGGCCTTCCAGCTGGA
>JBILBP010000365.1:0-2953 GCA_044353645.1 Planctomycetota bacterium
ACCGGCATCTGCGCGGCAATTCCCGCCGGTTTCGAAGCCCAGGTTCGCCCGCGTTCTGGTCTGGCCTTGAAGCAGGGCCTGACGGTGGCCAATGCCCCGGGCACCATCGATAGCGATTACCGCGGTGAGATCGCGGTCATCCTCCTGAACACCTCGGATCAGCCGGTGCTCATCGAGCGCGGCATGCGCATCGCCCAGCTGGTGCTGGCGAAGGTTGAGCAGTTGTCGTGGCAACCGGTGGCGGCCCTGGACGCGACCCTCCGGGGCGCGGGCGGCTTCGGTTCCACGGGGGTCAACGGCTAGTGCGACTACTCGCCGATTGCGGGAATACGACGCTGAAACTCGGTGTCGCGGCGGGTTCGACGGTGGTCGCGCATGAGCGCCTGCCGGTGAGCCGGGCGTCCTTGGATGCTTTCATGGGTCGCCAGGGGGCGGGTATCCGCGAGCTGATCCTGCTGCCCGGTAATCGCGTTCACGGCGACCTGGTGCGCGAGTGGTGGGCGGCCCTCCCTGGGCAGCGCCATCTGCGCATCATCGGCGAAGACGTGGCGGTGCCCGATTACGGCCAGTACGCGACCTGCGGCTACGACCGCGTCTTGGCAGGAGCGGTGACCTGCATCCGCGAGCAGCGTTCGGTGGTGGTCCTCGATGCCGGCACCGCCACCACCATTACCGCCTGGAAGTGGATGGAGGGTGCGCCGCATTTCGCGGGCGGTCTGATCCTGCCCGGGGCCCAGGCGTGCCTCGATGGCTTGTCAGCGGCGGCGCCCGCCCTGCCGCAGGTGACGCCTTTCGGGCCGGCCGCGAGCGCCTGTCAACGCGACACGGTGGGCTCGATGTCGGCCGCGGTCGGCATCGGCTATGGGCCGATGGTGGCGGCGTGCCTGCTCAAGCTTGAGCGCGAAACCGACATCCACGAAGTCGTCGCCACTGGCGGAAATATTGCCCTGATCGTTGAATCGCGGATTCTGCCGAGTTCCGCGCACCGCCCGGCGCTGGTCTTGTCGGGGATGGCCTTCCTCGCCGAAAATCAGCCCTAAAGCACATAGTTAAGAGCGCCTCCGAGCAAGCTCCGGTCGACGCTTGTCAGAGGAAGGTCGCTCCGACACTGCTTACGACTTGTAGGAGCCCCCATGACGATCCCCGCTCAGCCACGACTTGGCCGTCTCGCCCTTGCCGATGGTACGATTTACCGCGGCCGCAGCGTCGGCGCGATTGGCAGCGTCGTCGGCGAAGCGGTGTTCAATACCGGCATGACCGGGTATCAGGAGGTCCTCACCGATCCTAGCTACCGCGGGCAGATCGTCGCCATGACCTATCCCGAGATCGGGAACTACGGTATTTCCCCGCTGGACATGGAGAGCGATCGGGCCCAGGTCAGCGGCTTCGTGATGCGCCAGTGCTGCGATACCCCGTCGAACTTCCGCTCGGTGGAATCGCTGGGTGCGTTCCTGACGCGTTCGAACATCGTCGGTATCGATGACATCGATACCCGTTCGCTGACCCGCAAGCTGCGCGTTGCCGGGGTCATGAATGCCTGCATTACCAGCGAGGACATCCCCGACAGCGAATTGGTGCAACGCGCCAAGCAGGCGCCCTCGATGGCCGGCCTCGACCTCGCCAGCGTCGTCGCCACGCAGAATGCCTATGAATGGAGCGAGCCCTCCGAGCCGCGCGCCTTTGGGACCCAGCTCGAAGCCCTGAGTTATGCGCGTCAGCCGCACATCGTGGCCCTCGATTTCGGCATCAAGCGCAACATCCTGCGCCTGCTGGTGAGCAGCGGCTACCGCGTGACCGTGGTCCCCGGCAAGACCCCGGCGGCGGCGATCCTCGCCTACAACGCCGATGGCATTTTCCTCTCTAATGGCCCCGGCGACCCGGCGGCGGTGACTCAGGGCATCGCCACCGTCAAGCAGCTGGTGCAGACCGATTTGCCCCTGTTCGGCATCTGCCTCGGGCATCAGATCCTCTCACTCGCCTATGGTGCCAAGACCTACAAATTGAAGTTCGGACATCGTGGTGCCAACCATCCGATCAAGAACCTGAGCACCGGCGAAGTCGAGATCGCCAGCCATAACCACGGTTTTGCTGTCGATCCCACGACCCTCCCACCGGGCGTGCGCATGAGCCACGTGAATCTCAACGACAATACCTGTGCCGGCATCGAGCACGAGACCAAGGCGCAGTTTTCGGTGCAGTACCATCCCGAGGCCGCCCCCGGCCCTGCCGATCCGCTGTACCTCTTCCGCCGTTTCGCCAGCGAAGTGAAGCGCAAGGTTGGCTGAACCTGGGGCGGACTTCCGATCTGCTCCCAGAGTTCATCGGATCTTCACTGCCGGCTAGTTACTGTTCGTTCATCCACCTCCATTCCTTCGTCGGAGTTCGTTATGACTACTGCCCCTGCTTCGCTCCCGGTCGAGCCTTTGCGTGGAGTACAGTGGCAGGGGGGACTTGAGGATGGATCGTTGCTGCTGCTCGACCAGACCCGGTTGCCGGGACAGATCGTGTACCGCGAGATCACCGCTCTCGAACCCTTGCGAGAGGCGATCCTCGATCTGGCGGTGCGCGGTGCGCCGGCGATCGGCATCGCCGGCGCCTATGGCCTGGTCCTGCATATCGTCCCGGTCGCGCGCAGCGCACCGGGGGTCGGCTCGGAAATCCTCGAGCCGGCATTGGAGCACGCCCGTCAGCGCCTGGTCACCAGCCGTCCGACAGCGGTCAATCTGCGCTGGGCACTGGAGCGCGTGTGCGAATGCTATTACCGCCACATCGGCCATCTCACGGCCCTCGAGATGTGCGCCCGCCTGCTCATGGAGGCCAAGCGCATCCATCGCGAAGACGCCGAGCTCTGCCAGCGCATCGCTGAAAATGGCGCCGCGCTGCTGCCCGCCAGTGGCGGCATCTACACTCACTGCAACACCGGCGCCCTGGCCACCGGCGGGGTCGGCACCGC
>JBILBP010000067.1:0-10066 GCA_044353645.1 Planctomycetota bacterium
GACTCGCCGCCGACGCGCTCTGATAATCGGACTGCGACCGGTGGATCCTGGTGACGGTCGCAGACGGGAACATCAGTGCTTGTTTCCGTCTGCGATGTTCGCAGACCAGCATCGGCGTTTTTATTTCACGTGCATAACAAGATCGTCATTTGCACGAGTGGCTGTCGATCTATCGTCTCCCTGAGGAGATATTATGCAAACTTCGAAACTCAGCCGGTTGGCGTTGATGGCGATCCTGCTGGCATGTGCTGGCTCGCTGGCTCACGCTGCTGAAAAGGATTATCCCGAGGAATTCACCCAGGCGGTTAAGCAGGGTAGTTTTGTCACCGATTACAAGCTGGCCCTCGCCTTGGCGAAGGAAACCAAGCGTCCGATCTTTGCCGACTTCACCGGCAGCGATTGGTGCGGTTGGTGCGTCAAGCTCAAGAGCGAGGTCTTTGATACCAAGGAATTCAAGGCCTGGGCCGGCGAGCATGCGATCATGCTTGAGATCGACTTTCCTAACAGCAAACCCCAGGATGAAAAACTCAAGGCCCAAAATAAGGAATTAGCGACACAATTTCAGGTCCGGGGCTTTCCGACGGTCATCATTCTCAATGGCGAGGGTAAGCAATTAGGCGAGTTGGGTTATGAGGCCGGTGGCCCTAGCACGTGGATACCGTTGGCGTCCAAGGCTGCGGCGATCAAGGGCGATTGAAACAATAATTCGATTGCATGGTCACCTGGAAGGACGCTGCAACCGAAGGCTCGGATCCGAGAATCAATATCAGTCCGCGATGCACCGCATCGCGGACTGATGTTTGAGAAGCTCAGGCCAGCCATTCCGTGTGGATGAACGTGCCGGGCTTCTCGACGCGCTCGTAGGTGTGCGAGCCGAATGCGTCGCGTTGGGCCTGAGTCACGTACGCAGGGAGGCGCTCGGTAGCGTAGCCTTCGATGTAGGCCAGCGAGGCCGAGAGCGCGGGCACGGGAATGCCGGCGGCGACGGCGGCGCCGACGACCTTGCGCAGGGCCGGCAGGCAGCGCTTGATGTCCTTGGTGAATTCCTTGGCGATCAACAGGCTCGGCAGATCCGGCTGCTTGCGGAAGGCTTCCGTAATGCGATCGAGGAACACCGCACGGATGATGCAGCCGCCGCGCCAGATGGCGGGGATCTCTTGCACCGGGGTGTTGTAGCCGCGGGCCTTGCTGGCCTCGACGATCAGGCGCATGCCCTGGGTGTAGGCGCTGATCTTGGCCGCGTAGAGGGCCTTGGCGAGATCGGCGACGGTGACGCCCTTGACTTTGCGGTGGACCAGCTTGAGCGCCTTGGCGGCGATCTCGCGTTCCGCTTTCAAGGACGAGACCAGGCGCGCATCGACGGCGGCGGTGATCGTCGGTACGGCTACGCCGTGCTCGAGGGCGGCGACCGTGGTCCACTTGCCGGTACCCTTCTGGCCGGCCGAGTCGCGGATGGCATCGAGCAGGAAGCGGCGGGGCTTGAGCGGGTCGGCCTTGTCGGCGATCTCGCCGGTAAGCTCGATCAGGAAGCTGGCGAGTTCACCCTTGTTCCAGGTCTTGAAGGTCTTGGCGATGAAGGGGTGCTTCTTGCCCAGGCCGCGGAACAGCACGTCGTAGACTTCCGCGATCATCTGCATGTCGCCGTATTCGATGCCATTGTGGACCATCTTCACGAAGTGCCCGGCGCTGCCTTCGCCGCACCAGGTGACGCAGGGTTCGGCGTTCTTCTTGCCAGCCTTGGCCGAGATCTCTTTGAGGATCGGCATCAGCAGGGCGACAGCGGCCTTGTCGCCACCGGGCATGATCGACGGCCCGATGCGCGCGCCTTCTTCACCACCCGAGACGCCCATGCCGATGAAGTGGAATTTCCACTGCTTGCCAATGGCATTGCGGCGATCGGTATCGCCCCAGTAGGCATTGCCGCCGTCGACAAGAATGTCGCCTTCGCTGAGCAAGGGCGCGATCTGTTCGATGACCGCATCCGTACCCTTGCCAGCCTGGACCATGATGATGATCCGGCGGGGACGCTTGATGCTCGCGACGAAATCCTTGAGCTCTTTGGCGGGAACGAATTTGGCGCCTTTGGCGTGCTCCCAGGCCATGACTTCTTCGGTCTTTTCGTAGGAACGATTGTAGATCGCTACCGTGTGACCGCGGGATTCGATGTTTTTAGCGAGGTTGCGGCCCATTACGGCCATGCCGATGACGCCGGCGTCTGCAGTCGCGATCATGTGGGGAATTCCTGAGGGGGGTGATGTTAAAATGTGAGAACGAACATGATGGACCTGCTACCGCCGGTGCAACCAAGTCCAGTTCTTAGGGATATACGGACACCAGCGGTATGCGTGGGAAGCTTGCGGCGTGCTGCACGGTAGACCGGTCAGTGGCTGGCTCAGTTATTGCCGTGTCGTCGAGGTGCCCATCATAAACTGCTATGCCCGCACATCGCAATCGTACCAGTGTTCGTACTTCGGCTTCTTCGGCGCGTTCTACACGCTCCATACCCAAGGAGTCGGCCAAATTGGAAAAGGTCATCACCGAGGAGTTGGCGATCGAGACCGAGGAGACAGATGTACGCGTGACGGCGGCCAAGGGTCGCCGCGGCAGCAGTGCACGGCATTCGAGCCGCACCTCGGCGGTGGTCAGTGGTGAATCGAGTCGCGTTTCAGCCCGTCGCCCGGCAACTCCCGAACAAGTCGCTGGGCGCCGTCAAGTCATCCGTTCGGCGCTGTTGGTCGCGGTCGGCGTGGCCTTGACCATCGTCTTGGTCGCTGTGCTGGTTTTGGTAGTCTTTAAAAAGGATCCGCTGGCTGAAAAGGTCGCCTCGACGTTGGCGACCGTACAGTCGTCGCTGCCGGCGATCGCCAGTCGACAGGCCTTCGAAGAAGCGAAGGCTCTGTTGGCGACGGTGCCGGATGCGCCAGCTTTTGCCGAGCGCAAAGCCGACTTGGCAAAGGAGCTCACCAAGCTCGAAGAAAAAGTGGCGCACAGCGATCGCGAAGTCCGGGTGGTCGAGCAGCGTAAGCAGCTGCTCGAACAAATCGCCAAGCTCACCGATCCGGCAACCGACCTCGATAAACTGGCCGCCGATTGCCAGGCCTTCATCAAGAATCCGGTCGATGCCAACGCCGTCCCTGATCCGCAATTAGTAGCCCAGTTCGCGAATGCGATCAACGACATCCAGGCGCGCTTACCCTCGATCGAAGGCGAACGCACCCGTCGACTTGCGGGTGCCACCACCACGGTCGTGCAACGCGTCCAGCTCGAGGTCGAAGCCTTGCTCAAGGAGGAGAAGTTCAGCGAGGCAACCAAGGTTATCGACGACAACGCCGAGAAGTTCCCCAAGGCCAACTTCAGCCGGGTGCGCACCTATCTGAATGATTCCGCGAGCAGCGCGTGGACCAACATTCAGAGTTACGTCGAGAATCGCTACAAGGATTACGCCTCACCCGGGGTCACCCAAGCGGCGCGGCAGAAGGCCCTCGAAGATGTCCGCGCGCGTCTCGATCAGGTGATCAACAACTGGGGTATTGAAGCTTACGTCACGCAGGCGCGTGAGCTGCGCGCCAAGTACTGATCGTTTTCCTGCACTCGCGGTTACCACAGGGTTATGCACTATCATTTTTCGGGTATTGCCGGCGCCGGCATGAATCCGCTGGCGCAACTGATGCTCGCCTGGGGGCATACGGTGCAGGGCTCGGATCGCGGTTTCGATCAGGGTAGGACTCCCGACGTGGCCCAGCGTCTGGCAGCCGCCGGCATCGTCATCCTGCCTCAGGATGGCACGGCGGTGACCCCTGCCGTCGAGCGTTTCGTCTACTCGGCGGCGGTCGAAGCCGACACCCCGGAGATGCGGGCGGCGAAGGCTGGTGGCATCGCCTGCCTAGCGCGACCGGGATTATTGGCCGAGGTCATTAATACCGCCGCTCCCGGCATCGCCATCTCCGGCACCAGCGGCAAGAGCACGGTTACCGGCATGCTTGCGTGGATCTTGCGCCAGACGCAGACGCCGGCGACGATCCTCGGCGGTGCGGCCCTGGCTGGCGAAGGTGTCGCCGGCTGTTTTGCCGTCGGTCCCCGGGGTGGCATCGTCGCCGCTGAAGCCTGCGAATCCGATGGCACCCTGGTCGGCTATCGCGCCGGCATCGGCCTGATCCACAACATCACCCGCGATCACGGCGAGCTTGCCGGCCTGCGCGCGCAGTTCGCGACTTTCGCTGCGCAGTCGAAGCTCCTGCTGGTCAATGCCGGCTGCCCCGAAGCCCTGGCTGCCGCTGCCGCCAGTCAGGGCCGGGTACGTTCGTACGGGCTGGGGGGAGCTGCCGATTATCCGCTCGAAATCATCAGCCTCGGCCCCTCGACCAGCACCGCCGTGCTCGGACTGCCGCAAGGCGACCTGACCATCAGCCTGCTGCATCCAGGGGCGCACAATCTCGAAAACGCGGCGGCGGCAGCGGTGATCGCCATCGAGCTCGGTCTGGCACCGACGGCGATCGCCGCTGCGCTCGCGACCTTCCCCGGCGTGGCCCGGCGTTTCGAAGTCGTTGGCATCACCGACACCGGTATTCGCGTGGTCGATGATTATGCCCACAACGCCGACAAGATCCGCGCCGCCGTGCAGGCCGCCCAGGCCGGCGCCGATCGCGTGGTGGCGATCTTCCAGCCGCACGGCTTCGGTCCGGCGCGCTTTCTGCGCTCGGAATTGAAGGTCCTGCTGCCGACGCTGCTGCGGCCCAATGACCGGTGGTGCTACACCAACATCTTCTACGCCGGTGGCAGCGTCGCCCAGGACATCCACAGCCGCGACCTGGCTGCGGATCTACCCGCGGAGCTGATGGCCATGCATGCCGATGATCGGCAGCAGTTGCTGACCTGGCTCTGCGAGCAGGCCGGCGCCGGTGACACCGTTTTATTGATGGGTGCGCGTGACCCGGATCTGCCGGCCTTGGCGCGGGCGATCCACGATGTCCTCTGACGATGCCTTGAGTGTACTGGCGTCGTCGCTGACCGACGGCGAGGCGTTTCTCGCTGCCCTCGGCCAGCCCGCCCGGCGGGCGGTACGGCTGCATCCCCGGCGCCTGCGTCCCGGCCGTGAGACCATCGTCCTTGGCGCCAATGTCCCCGTACCGTGGTCACCGAGCGGCCGCTTCACTGCTGATGATGCCGATCCTGGCGCAACCCTCGCCTATCATACCGGCGCGGCCTATCCGCAGGATGCCGCCAGCCAGGTGCCGGTGCAGCTGCTGGCTCCGCAACCCGGCGAGATCCTCATCGATACCTGTGCTGCCCCGGGCAGCAAAAGCACGCAGATCGGCCTCGCTTTGCAGCGTGCTGGCCGCGATGACGGCTTGCTGGTGTGCTGCGACGCTTCCGATCAGCGCCGCCGCGTGCTCGCCGAAAACCTCGCTCGCCAAGGAGTCGCCAGCGCGGTCGTGACGCCCTTGCCGGTACATCGCTTGGCGGAGCGTTCGCCGGGCTGTGCCGATGGTGTGCTCGTGGATGCGCCGTGCTCGGGCCATGAACGGCGCTCGACCCGCCAGGTTGCACGCATGGCCTTGCGCCAGGGCGAGCTGCTGGCGACGGCGGCGGCCCTGGTGCGTCGGGGTGGACGGCTGGTGTATTCGACCTGCACCCCGTACGAGGCCGAGAACGAGGGCGTGATCGCGACTTTCTGCGCTAACCACCGCGAGTGGTCGATCGAAGCCGTGCAGGTGGGCACCGACCTGCCCGGTGTCGATCCTGATCTGCATCACGGCGGGGCGGTACGCCTGTGGCCTCAGCGCCAGAGAAGCGAGCCGTTCTTCGCCGTGCGCTTACGTCGTGCCGGTGATGAGCCGGCATCGCGGATGCTGACTGGAAACGCCCCCGACCTCGAATCGCTGCCATGGTTGCCGGGCAGCTATGCTTGGAAACGCGGGACGACGTGGTTCATCGGTTCGCCGCAGGCGGCGGCCTGCGCCTTGCCCACCGAAGCTCGCGGCTTGGTGGTGGCGCATGGCGAACGTTTGGAGACGTGGGGTGCGCAAGGTCTGATCGAGCGTGGGGCTCTCACCGTCAGCGTCAGTCATGCACAGGCATTGGCACTTTGGGCCGGTGATGAACTCGCGGAGGCTTTGCCCGGTAACAGCCTCGTAAGTACGGAGGATGGCATGCCGTTGGGACAGATGACGGCGGATGGGCGACGCTTGAGCATGCCCAGCCGCATGCGGCGGGGGGGGCTGCATTGAGCTGTGAGCTGGCCTTCAGGGTTGCGAGCTTTATCACCGCCGGCCCCGGCCGTGTGCGATGGTCCTCTAAGAAGTGCTCCTAGAAGTGCTTCTAGGCCGAAAAATGTTTTGACAGGCGTGGACCATCCTGATCGGCATAGGTATTGCCGCATTCGCCATACAGACGTGTGCACGGCTGCTGGAGGAGCTCGTAGGCCATGGCGGCGATCGGCTGGCCGTGACGCAAGATCAGATCGTCGGTGTGCGGCCGGACTTCCAGGACCGCCGGTAAGCCGACGGTGCGGCCAGCGCGCAGACCCCAACCCGGATCGAAGAAGCCGGCATAATGGGCGCGAAAATCACCGGCGGTGGGATCGTACGGGACCATTTCGCAGGCCAGATCGGCGGGCACCGCGACCCGTTCGCGGGTCACCAGAATGTAGAAACGATCTTGTTCGAGGTACAAGAAACCGCCCGCCGGACGGCTCACCGGTTCGAAGAAATCCGCTGCCGCGTGCCGCCCGATATGCGCCAGGACCAGGGGTTTGTGCGTGCGCTTGGCGACGAAGCCGACGATCGGGCGTTCGAGGTCGGCACCCATCACCAGGCGACCGTCGAAGAGATGGCTCGCCGGTGCCGGCGTGCCGGCGGCGGTGAACAACAGAGGCTCGACTGCGTGGCGCGCGGCGAGGGCCGCCTGGCCCCACACTTGGCGCTCGCGGAAGACGATGATCTGGTTCAATGCCACCCCCGCCTGGGCGACGATGTTGAAGCTACGGGGAATCAATTCGATCCACAGTTCGCCATGATACCCCATGGGAATGCGGTCATAACGCGGACTGCCGTCGGAGAGCACGCGGGTCGCCAGATCCACCCGCCCGGTAGAGGACTTGCCGTTGGCGTAGGCCTCGATTCCCGCCGGCAGGGCGAGTTCTTCCTGCACCCGAACGAGGTACACGCCACCGCGGGCCAGGCACGCCGGCTTGCTCAGATCGATGCGTTCGAGGGCCAGCTCATCGACCAGACTGCGTACGCGCTCGCCGGGTACCGGCAGCACCGAGCCGGGCATGCGATAGGCCTCGTCAGATAAGCGCAGGTCGAGACTCGCCGGCTGGATCTGTCCGGCCGCCAAGGCCGGCCCGCGCACGTGGCCGGCGGCAACCAGTGCCTGCAGTCCGTGGGAGTCGAAAGTGCCAGTGGCGTTCAGCGCGTCGATCATACACGGCGGACCATAACGACCTGCGCAAAAACGCATGCGCCGCCTTGCCGCAGGCAGTTCTCCCCAAGCCGCGCTTAGCCCAGGCGGAAGACCACCGTCGAAATCGCCAGACACACTTCTTTGCCGGGATTTTCGTAGATATGACGGCGATGGCCGGGGAATTGCACGAGACAGCCGGCGGGAACCTCGACGCGGTCATCCTCGATCTGGAGTACCGCCGTGCCTTGTTGGGTGCAGAAGAATTCCTGCGCCCCTAGAGGATGCGGACGGCCGATACTGCGGCAGCCGGGTTGCAAGGTGACCTGATGGATCTGCACGCCCTTAGAACTGATCGGCGAGAGCAGACGTGCGATATAGGCCCCGCCTTCGGCGCGATACTCCTGCATCTCGTGGGGCATGACCTTGTAATGACGATGCTCCGGCGGCGGGGCGAGGAGTTCGTCGATGCTGATGCCCAAGGCCTTGGCGACGGCGATGATGGTCGTAACGCTGGGATTGGCTCCCGGCTGCTCGAGGTTGGCGACGGTCGCGCGCGGCAGGCCGGCGGCTTCGGCGAGTTCGGCCTGGGTCAGGTTGGCCTGCTTGCGCTGGCGCTTGAGGTTATCGGCAAGGACATCCATGACGGACTCTAGATGAGGTCGGTAAAAGCAGAATCAATTCCCATAAACCAGCAATGTGTGCCCCGAATTCCCGTACAACGGGCTTGCTCAGGTGCCGCGCAGTGGCTTAGGATGTAGGGGAACCTTCACCATTGGAACTCCCATCATGGCCGTCACCCTTCCTCCTCTCCCCTATGCCAGCGATGCCTTGGAACCCCATTACACCAAGGAAAATGTCGAGCTGCATCACGGCAAGCATCACAATGCCTACGTCGTCAAGCTCAACGAGCTGAAGCCCGATGCCACCGATGCGGCCCTGGTCGACATCGTCAAATCCAGCGAAGGCGGGATCTTCAACCAGGCCGCCCAGATCTGGAATCACACCTTCTTCTGGCACAGCATGAAGGCCAAGGGCGGCGGCAAGCCCACCGGTGCGATCGCCGCCGCCATCGACCGCGACTTCGGTTCCTACGATAATTTTCGCAAGGAATTCATCAACGCCGGCATGACCCAATTCGGCTCCGGCTGGGCTTGGCTGGTCAGCGACGGCGGCAAGCTCAAGGTAGTCAAGACCGCCAATGCCGACACCCCCTTGAAGGGCAGCGCCACGGCGATCATCACCGCCGACGTCTGGGAACACGCCTACTACCCGACCTACAAGAACCTGCGTCAGAAGTTCCTCGAGACCTTCCTCGACAGCCTGGTCAACTGGGATTTCGCCAACGCCAACCTCGCCGCTGCTAAGTAAGCACGATCTGAAGAGCACTGGCTGACTGGTTTTCCGGTGGAATAAGGCGTGCCGCTTGGCACGCCTTATTCCATTCTATGACCGTCCTCCTCATCGCGTTGATCATCGGCTTGGTGCGCGCCGTCTTCCTGCTGCACGACCGCCAGCCACGGGCTTGGCGCTGGTGGCTGGGATGGGCCGTACCGCTGCTCGCAGGTGTGATCGTGACGGTGCAGGCCAGCACGGATCCCCAGTCGCAGAAATTCCTCGGTCGCCTGGCCATGCCGCTGGGAGTACTGTGGCTGGGAGTGGCGGTAAGCACGGTGCTGGCTGCCCTTCGCAAGCACTGGCGGATGATGGCGTTGCTGAGCGCGAGCCTGCTGTTTTTCACCGTCAGCTGCTCGTCATGGGTCGGCGATTTGCTGATACGCCGCCTCGAAGCTGAGATCCCCCATCCGCTGAACCGCGAGCTGCCGAAGCTGCAAGCGCTGTTCGTCCTGGGCGGCAGCACCTCGCGGGGACCACGCGGGGATGCCTATGTCAATCATGCCGGCGACCGGGTGCTGCTGGCGGCGAGGCTTTTTCAGCTGGGCAAAACGCCACTGCTGGTAGCTTCAGGGTCGGGCTTTCCGGGCATCGATGCCGACCGCGATCTGGCCCATGAAACCGCCGCCATCTGGCGCGAACTCGGCATCCCGACGACAGCCATCATCGAGCTTCCCGGACCGATCAATACCCGTCAGGAGATCGAAGCCTATCAGGCCCTATGCCGTGCCCGGGGTTGGAACGAGGTCGCCATCATCAGCTCGGCATGGCACTTGCCGCGGGCTTTGAGCCTGTGCCGGGCAGCGGATTTCAAGGTCCTGCCGATCGGCGCCGATTGGCGTAGCGATGAGGCGGCTTTCTCCGTCTTCAACATCATCCCGAGCGGTTTCGGCGCAGCCACCGTGCAAGTGGCCTGCTGGGAGTGGCTGGGGATTCTGATCAATCACTGGCGGTCGACGCCGTGAGCCACGTCACGTGGGAGTGCGGCCGGTATCCAAGGTTGCGCGCAGCGAGGTAGGAGTCTTATGCGTGCGCGCCGTCCGCGCCCGCTGCACCGACGACTCGCGGAGCTTGTCGAGATGCAGCTTGGCCGCGGCATGGACTTCGGTCGCCGCCGCTGGTCGGTCTGCGGGATCTTTCGCCAAGCAGCGGTCAAGGATCGCCGCCACCGTCGGATGGATGTCGGGCAGGCGCGCCGCGATCGATGGCGGAGCATGCTTGAGATTGGCCTGCAAGCGGCCGGACTCACGCGTTTGATTGAAGGGCGGCT
>JBILBP010000366.1:0-2952 GCA_044353645.1 Planctomycetota bacterium
GAAAAAATTGGAACTTCATCGGCAGCGAAGACGCCACCGCCTGGGCCGCCACCAACTTCACCCTCTTCGAAAGCTGCCGACTCGCCAAGGTCGAACCTCGCGCCTGGCTCCGCCTCGTCATCGCCCGCATCCACGCCGGCGACACCGACTACGCCGCCATGACCCCAGCCAATTACACCAAGCTGTGCCCGGTCAGGGTCCCGCCGGGTGGGAATTCAGGTTAGAAATGGCGTTATCGGAGGGTTACTTTCAATCCCCGCGTCGCGCAATGGATGGCGGGACACTGACGGTCGCTGTCGATCCATGCCACGTTATTTGGCCTTCACCGTGCGCAGTCCGCCGTCGACGGAGAGTACCTGGCCGGTGATCCACGACGAGGCCGGTGAAAGCAGCCAGGCGATGGCCGCGGCCTGGTCATCGGCGGTCCCTAGTCGGCCGAGGGGGTGCATGGCGGTGATGGCCTTGCGCATCGACTCGTTGGCGATCATGGCGGCGGTCAGCGGGGTCTCGGTGAGCGCCGGGGCGATGGCGTTGACGCGCATGCCGGCGCCGGCATAGCTCGCGGCGGCCGAGCGTACCAGGCCCTCGATACCGGCCTTGGCGGCGGCGATGGCTTCGTGATTGGCGAGGCCGAGTCCGGCGGCGACCGAACTGACCATCACCAGCGATCCGCGCAGCGGCAGCCGGGCGAGCACTTGCAACAACAGGAAGGCACTGTCGAGGTTGGTCGACTGGATCCCCCGCCATTCGCTGAAGGTCATGCGGTGCGCCGGCTTGAGCAGCAACGACCCGACGCAATGCGCGGCCCCGTCGAGGGCCGGACGGGTGGCCAAAAACATGGTTAGCTCTTGAGCTCCTTCTTCACTGGTCAGGTCGACGGCGATCGCCGGATGTCCGAGATCTTCGAGGCCAGAGGAATGATGTCCGACAAGGGTCAGTTCATGTCCGGCGAGCTGGCGGATGAGAGCTTGACCGATACCGCCGGCAGCGCCGGTGATGAGATAGTGTGCCACGGAAACCCCTTTTGTATTTGCAGTATTCTTAGCGCGGTTATGTCTAGCGCTGTTGATTTGTCGAGATCTTCGATTGCGGGGTGCCGACCTCGCCCGCACTCTCCCACGCCCTGGAGCTTCTCGTGCCGTCCGCCCTAGCCTCTTTCTCCGCTCCCGTGTCTGCTCGCGCGTCAGCGCCCGCCCTCGAGCTGCGTGGCGTGAGCAAGTCCTTCGGCGAACGCCAGGTACTCAGCGACGTCGATGCCGTGGTCCAGCCCGGCGAGGTGGTGGTGGTGCTCGGCCGCAGCGGCAGTGGCAAATCGACCATCGTCAATCTCGCCGCCGGCATGGAGACCGCCGATGCCGGGACGATCCTGGTCGCCGGCCAAGCTCTGGCCGGCCTGCGCGAGCGCGAGCGCACTCTCGTGCGCCGGCGCCATATCGGCCTGGTGTTTCAATCTTTTAACCTGCTGCCCGAGCTGACGGTGCGTGAGAACGTCCATCTTCGCCATGCCCTCGATGGCCGCGATGGACATGCGCGGGTCGAGGAATTGCTCGCCGAAGTCGGCCTCGGCGGTCGCGGTCACGAGCACCCCGACCATCTCAGCGGTGGGGAGCAGCAGCGCGTGGCGGTGGCGGCGGCCCTGGTGCATGACCCGGCCCTGGTTCTGGCAGATGAGCCTACCGGCGCGCTCGATCACGCCACCGCCGGTCTGGTGGTGGATCTGCTGGTACGGCTCACCCGCGGGCGCGGCGGAGCCCTGGTCTTCGTCACCCATAATCCCGAATACGTGGCCATCGCCGATCGCGTGTGGAACATGGATGACGGACGTCTGCGCGTGACCGACGGCCCGCGGATCCGCCCATGAGCGTGTTGACCACCGTCGCTTGGCGTTCGCATCGGCGACACCCGATGTTGGCGCTGCTGGCGATCATCGGCATCGCCCTGGGCGTGGCGGTGTCGACGGCCATCGCTCTCGCCAATGCCGCCGCCCGTCAGGCCTTCACCGAATCCCTCGATGGCCTGATCGGCCATGCCACCCACCAGGTGGTCGCTGGCAGTTACGGCCTGCCGGAAAGCGCCTATCCCGGTATCCGCCGGGCGGCGATGGCCGCGGGCGCGGCGGTAGCGCCGGTGGTCGAGGCCGAGGTCGCGGTCGTCGACCGGCCCGGGCGCAGTCTGCGCCTGCTCGGCGTCGATCCCTTTGCCGAGGCGCCGTTTCGCGATGCTTCGCCGAAAGTCCTCCAGGATCAGACCTTTCCCTTGCGGCGTCTGCTCACCGAGCCCAACACCGTGGTCCTGACCCGGGCGACGGCCAATGATCTGGGGCTCGGTATCGGCGAGACCTTCCGGATCCGCCATGGTTCGTTGACGCAGTCGGTGACCCTGGTTGCGATCCTCGCCGAGGATGGCAATGCCGTCGCTCGTCAGCTGGGTTTCGCGCTGTGCGACCTCGCCACCGCTCAGGAGCTTCTCGGCCGCAATGGTCGCATCGATTACCTCGATGTGCGCGTGGCTGAAGCCGACACGACCACCGCGCTGGCGGCGATCAGCGCCGCCCTGCCCGCCGCTGCCGAGATCGTTCCCGCCAGCCGCCGTAGCGACAGCCTGCGGCAGTTGACCGAGGCCTTTCACACCAACCTCCATGCCCTCGGCCTGATCGCCCTGGTAGTGGGCATGTTCTTGATCGCCAATACCGCCAGCTTCGCGGTCGTGCGCCGGCGCGAGCTGTTCGCACGGTTGCGCGCGCACGGGGCGACGCCGCGGCAGATCCTGGGCATGGTCATGGGCGAAGCCCTCGCGGCGGGGATCATGGCCTCGCTGCTGGGCGTGGTCCTCGGTACCCTTTTGGCCCAGGTCCTGATCCGGCTGGTGGCGCGCACCATCGGCGATCTCTATGCCAACATCGGCCAGCCGGTGATCGCCGTCGAGCCCGCGATCATCATCCAGGGCCTGCTG
>JBILBP010000367.1:0-2926 GCA_044353645.1 Planctomycetota bacterium
CATTCGCATCGAATAGACCTCATCAACCGCGACCAGGCCGTAGATCACACCGCCCCAACGATGTGGGCGGCAGATATCGATCAGGTTTCGAATCTTGAGAAGGTGATCCTTGTACCTTTCATAGTTATTATGCAGTTGAGCGTTGGTCGCATTGTCCCAGGTGGTTTCCGACTGACCTACAAGCAGAGGTAAATCTGACATTGCCGTCCTTATATTTGTCAGTTCGACTCGCTCACTATACCTACTGATAATCGCCTCTATTTTGTCAAGGTCGTCCTGCGAGATTCCGGATGCACTGTCTCGTGGCAGTGCGCCCAACAACACGCTAACATAGCAGAATTTTAAAAATTCATCAACAAACGTTTGCCCCGTAGTATAAGGATTAGTTGTTTTAGGCCATTCTACGGCGCTGGCCGGGCTGCCGATGACCAATATCGCTAGAATGGATGAGGCAAGGATTCCACACTGGGGCCGCAGGGTGCGACCCCCGGGCGCTGAAAAGGCGGTCAGGAACCGCCCAGGGTGGGCGAGCGGGTGAAAGAGGGCGGCGAGAAACGGAATCATGGCCATAAGTAGGGTCTCCTGGGGTCTTGTTTTAAAACCTTTTTGTTATCATTTAACTAAGGTATCCCTGTACTTTTGATGAAGCCGGGCTGCTCGACGCTTTGAGGGGCTTCCTCGCAATCCGTGCGACTGAACGGGAGGTGCGCTGAGCGGCTGAGCCGAAGAGTGGCCTGTCCGCTTGGCGCCCGCATAGGGTGACCGGCGCACTGCGCGGCGGTAGTTGGTTTCCCGTTCCTGATCACCAGGCTTGGCCGACCTGGCTGGTCGAATTGAGCCTGTGGTGGTGTGTTCCGGCGGGCTGCGGCCCTTGCCGAAATCCGCAATAGGAGATCCGCATAGCGTTGACTAACTCGATGCGAATCGTATTCAACTATACAGATAGGAGAAACGCATGTCCGATGAAGATGCTCGTGCCGTCGACGTCAGCCAGCTCGTCGGGGAGCTGCCGGTCACCTTGTGCGCGTTGCCGCTCGTCCTAGCGCCGACCGGCGATCGCGAGCGTTGCGCTACGCTCATGGCCAGCCATCAGCTGTGCCTGCATTTCCAGGTCGCTAACCAGTTGGCGGTGCCCGGCACGCACCTCGCGGTGTCCTTGCAGTTCACTTCGCTGAGCGATTTTGCACCGCTAGCGATCATCCGCCAAGTGCCACCGCTGGCCAGGATGCAGGCGCTGTACGAGTCGCTCACCGAGATGCAGCTGTTGCTCGCGGCCCGGCCGGCCTTCGCTGCCAAGCTCCTCGCGACGCTGCGCGACGAGCACGCCTGTCTGGAGATTCTCGATGAGCTGCACGCGGGCGGAGACTCTCGGCTCGAGCCGCTAGTGCAGGAAGCTGGCCTCGGTGTGGGAGAGGTCGATCTATCTCGCCACCTGCGCCACGGCCTAGCGGTGGTGATCGCGCACCGTATCGCCAGCCGCGGGGAGGCGCCGATAGCGGGCCTGCTGGCCGAGCTCGATGCTGCACTCTCGGCGCAGGTCCGTGAGATCATCGACCATCCCCAGTTTCAGCAGCTCCAACGCACCTGGCGGGAATTGCACCGGCATTGCGAGCATTTCGCCGTCTCGTCGTAGCCGGACCGGACTCAGAACTCGCTCAGCGGTACCTTGCGTTCCTGCTTTTCAGCGGCGCCGAGGATGCGCTCGACGACCACGCCGTCCTTGATCTCGTTGCCGCCGAGGATGAACAGTCGTTTGGCGCCGTCGTTCTCGGCGCGTTCGATGACGTGCTTGAAGCGCCGGCCGCTGTAATCGACCGAGACCCGTCGGCCTTGGCGGCGCAAGCTGGCGGCGATGCGATTGGCGGGCGCGAATTCCTTGGTGCTCATGGGGAAGACCACGTCGTCGATGCCCTTGTCGAAGATCGGCAGGCGGCCGAGCTCGGCGAGCAGTTCGCTGATGACCACGTCGCCGAAGCCGAAGCCGACCATGGGTATGGCGGTGCCGCCGAGCTGCTCGCAGAGCTTGTCGTAGCGCCCACCGCCGGCGACCGCGCGGCGGATGGTCCCAACCTGGGCGAAGACCTCCCACACCGTGCCGGTGTAGTAACTCAGCCCACGGATCACCGAGAGATCGATCTTCAGCAGGTGGCCGATGCCGAAGCTCGCGGCGAGCTCGTGCAGTTCGCGCAGGGCGAGCAGGCCGGCGTTGTCGGCGGGTACCTGCTCGGCGAGCGCATCGAGGCCGCGGACGTCGAGCAGGCGCAGGATCGCGGTCGCCTGCTCGGCGTTGACGCCGACCTTGGCGAGTTCGGCGGTGGTCCCGGCATCGCCGATCTTGTCGCGCTTGTCGATGCATACGCAGACGGCGGCGAATTGATCGCCGCTGATGCCCATGCCTTCGAGGAAGTGCCCGAGCACGTGGCGATTGCTGACCTTCCAGATCACTTCCGGCTCAGCGCCGGCGGATACTTGCAACCCGGCGCGGCGGCAGAACTCGGCCTGGGCGGCCATCAGCTCGGCTTCGGCGGCCACCGAGGCCAAGCCGACGATGTCCATGTTCCATTGGTAGTGCTCGCGCTTGCGGCCCTTTTGGGTGTCTTCGTAGCGGAAGCACTGCGGCAGCGAGAACCACCGCGCCGGCAACGGCAGCGAGGCGCCCTTGGCCATCACCATGCGCGCGAACGACGGCGTCAATTCTGGGCGCAGGGCGACGTGGCGGTCGCCTTTGTCGCGGAATTCGTAGAGCTGCTTGGTGATCTCATCACCGGCCTTGCGGATATAGAGCTCGGCGTGTTCGAGCACGCAGGCGTCGTACTCCTCGAAGCCGAAGGATTTCGCAACCTCGCGCCATTGGCCGAACAGCCAGGTGCGCACCCGCATGTCCTCGGGGTAGAGGTCACGGGTGCCCTTGACGGGCTGGAGATCA
>JBILBP010000068.1:0-9951 GCA_044353645.1 Planctomycetota bacterium
GCGCGCCCTGGCCGCGCGCGATATACTTGGGAGCGAAGCCACGCACCCACTGCGTAGGGCCCTTGGACAAGGTCTGCGTGCCCGCCGGCACCAGCCCTTGGCTGCGCGCCCACAGCGCCTCGCTGGCGGTCGTGCGCGGACGCTCGGCGGCGTCGAGGGCCGCGCGATAGGTACGGATGGCGCCGGCATTGGGGCGCTCGCCAGCACGACTGCGCTGCTGCAGATCGGGGCGCCGGCGCACCGCTGCCAGCAGCGCCTCGATGCGGGCCTGCGGGCCGCCGGCCTCGCTCAGCAGCTCGGCGATCAGTACGAGGTGTTCAGGGCGATCGACGGACCAATGATAATCGCTGAAATCGCCAGCCGCGCAGGGGTGGTTGGTGGCGGTCCAGCGCTCCGGACGGGTACGGATGAAAGGTGTGACGTGCTCACGTTCGTGCCCGGGCGCGGCCTCGAGGCAGGCTGCCTGCAGCGCCGCCAACGAGGTCACTTCGCAATCCAGGCCATCGGGAAAGGTCGGGGGCGCGATGTTCGACGCGTAACCGCAGCTGGTGGTCAGGAAGCGCTCGACGACGGCATCGATGAGCTCCGGATCGACCAGCGGACAATCGCCGGTGATACGCACCACGACCTCGGCGTCATGGGCTTCGGCGGCGGCGGTGAAGCGCGCGAGCACGTCATCGCGCGAGCCGCGGTACACGGCGAAGCCGGCCTTGATGACGGCTGCGGCCAAGCCGTCGTCATCGATCTGATCGCTGGTCGCGACCACCACCTGGGCCACGCGCGCGGCTTGCGCCACGCGCCGGCAGACGTGGATGATCAAGGGCGTCCCGTGCAGGTCGGCGAGCATCTTTCCGGGAAAACGCTGTGACGACATGCGCGCTTGGACAACCGCGATGGTGCGCATGACCGCGACCTTTCGTACTGGGCCGGGAAGCCGGCGGTGTGGACGGTGGGATAGACGCTGGGATAGACGCTGGGATGGGGGTGGGGACGGCTCAGTGCTCGATCGCGAGGGTCGCGAGGATGGCCTGCAAGCCAGCGACATCGAGCCAGCGCTCATTGGTATCCGAGGCATAGACGAAGGCCTCGCGCAACGGCTTGCCGCCAATTTGCTGCAAGCGCTCATAAGAAGCCATCATCTGGTTGAACACCGCCTGCGGGGCGATGGCGTAGTGATCTTCGAACTCGACGGTGTTGCGAGCGTCGTCCTCGCCGATCATCAGCTCGTGGAGCTTTTCGCCGGGCCGGATGCCGGTGACCTTCATGCTCACGTTGGGAGCGATGGCGGTGACCAGATCAGTGATCTTCATCGACGGAATCTTGGGCACGAAGACTTCGCCGCCGAGCATGCGGTTGAAATTGTCGACCACGAACTGCGCCGCCTGTTCGAGGGTGATCCAGAAGCGCGTCATGCGCGGATCGGTGACGGTGACCTCGGTAGCGCCATCGGCGACCATCTTGCGCCACTTGGGCACGATCGAGCCGCGCGAGCCGAGCACGTTGCCGTAACGCACCACCGAGAACTTGGGCATGCCCTTAGCCCCGACATAGGCGTTGGCGGCGACAAAGAGCTTGTCGCTGCAGAGCTTGGTCGCGCCGTAGAGGTTGATGGGGTTGGCGGCCTTGTCCGTGGACAAGGCGATGACTTTCTCGACACCGCGATCGATCGCCGCATCGATGACATTCATCGCGCCGTGGACATTGGTCTTGATGAATTCGGTGGGGTTATATTCCGCCGCCGGCACCTGCTTGAGGGCCGCCGCATGCACTACGTAGTCGACCTCGCGGAAGGCCCGTTCAAGACGCTCCTTGTCGCGCACATCCCCGAGAAAATAGCGAATATCCGCGTGATCGAAGACCGGATCGGAGTGCCGCATCTCCCACTGCTTGAGCTCGTCGCGCGAGAAAACGATGACCTTGCGCGGTCGATGTTCGGTCAGCGCTTTGCGGATGAACTGCTTACCGAACGAGCCGGTACCACCAGTTACGAGAATGACTTTGTCGTGCAGCGAAAGGTTTTCGTTCATGTCGGTCTTTCCAGCATCGTCCATTCCTGACGATACTTAAGAGGAGGTCTACGCATCGCCCGTGCCGGAATCTCAGGCGCAACATCTGCACCGAAAACGGCTGAACGTTCTTCTAAACGCTGTCCTAGCAGAGTCCGTGGTCGACTCGCTGGTCTTCATCGGCCCGTGCCGGCGGTGCGCCGTCGGCGGTAATCCCGCTTGCTGTCATGCGACCTGGATGGGCAAGGCCACTGCCTCGGATCCATCAGTTCAACGCCCTCTAGTAAAAAACTGTTATACATAAAGTAGGTAGGCCGCATGCGTTCGCCTTTGGCAGATTGGTTGGCGTCATGCGTCCGCTGCAATCCGGACAACACAGCGACAGACGACGATCACGATGCAATTTCGCCTGCATGTCCTTCCCGCTGAATTCCAAGCGATTAACCAGCCAGCCCCAGCCCGGCATGTTTAGGAAGTTTTGAATTCCAACGACTTGGATGCTCGTGAGGGATCATACGGACCCCGTCAAGCTGTCTGCGGACCTGCATGAGAGCCAATTATTTCGCATCGCAACGTCAGCCTGCCTGAACGTACGTCCGTCAGCTTATTGCTTAAATGTGATCTTCATTCTGCGACTGATTTTCGATGATCAAAAAATAGCCCAAGCGCAAAGGTGCATGAAAAGTCTCGGCCATCACGCAAAAGGCAGTTACTCAGAAGAAAGAGAAGCATGAGTAATATCGATCTGAAATTCAACATCAAGGCGACATTGATTGGCATTCCCTTGCTTATAATGGAATCTTTACTGTCTGCTAAGGAGCAAGAAAAAAAATAAGTCGTATCGAATCTTTTTTTTCAAGAGCTTTCGGGTGGAAATTATTATTTATCGAGATTCTATTCATCTTGGCTACGGTCGTTTTATTCATCTTCAGGTTTAGATTCCCTTACAATAAAATGACATCAGAGTTTTTTCCGGTCAGGAACATTACGCTGGCGGAAGCATATGCCCTGTGTCTTTGCACGGTGCTTATCTGAAAAAGTCTAAATCATAATTATTCGAGAGATCAAAAGGTGACGCGCCTTGATCAAGGCAGTGCTATCAATTCATTTCATCTGATTTTATCACAGCCATCCCAGGCCAATGATCATAATGACCAAATCCCGTCGAATTTCCATGTATGGCCTGACATTGGTGGTCATTTCTCCGATTTGGTTTCGGATTGTTTCGATTTTCAATTCCAGCTTCATGGATTGGGTGCCTTTTTTCTCCCTTTCGATTTTGATAGCCGGTATAGCTCTCGCCATTTCCGGTGATGCTAAGTACAGGCGGGGAAGTGGTAGAAAGCCATTGTTTGCACTTTATTTTCTGCTTTCGGTTGCGGCGTTGATCATTTGGAGTGTCTGCGGACCTCCTGTGAGTATGGTTAGGAATGTCTAGGAGGGACACTGCCCAGTAGGTAGCGGCACGGGCTCCGGGGACGCCTGCTTAATACCTGCGGCGTGCTCGATCGCGCCGCTCCTTCCGCCACGGCTCGGGTTGGCGTGCCTGTTCCGACTCCGGGTTTTCACTGTTGCGCGTGGCGAAGCTCCCGGGTGCGCGGACGAGCCTGCGAGTCATTGCGGTCAACCTTGAGATCGCCCTCAGTTACCCGCGCCTGGGCAAGGAAAGATCCCCCTTTTACTTGACTGAACGGTATAGAGAGTTGCAAGCTTGACGCCGAAGTCCGATAGCAAGCTCGATTCGCGCCAGCGGCTCCTCGCGGCGACCTGCGAACTGCTGTGGCTGAACAGCTATGGCTCGGTCTCGGTTGATGACCTCTGCCGCAAGGCGGAGGTCAACAAGTTCTCGTTCTATTATCATTTCGCATCCAAGGCCGAGCTCGCCAAGGCCGCCTTCGAAGCCTTCTGGGAGGCCATGCGCCCCGGACTCGATGCCATCTTCTCGGCCCAGGTCCCTCCGCTGGAGCGCTTTGCGCGCTATGCGGCGGCGACCCAGGATATTCAGGCACAGAAGCAGGCCCAGCACGGTTGCGTATTGGGCTGCCCCTACACCTCGATCGGGGCCGAGGTCATGTCCCAGGACACCGGACTGCGGGAAATCGCCGCGCTGAAAGTCGAGCGCACCTGCCGCTACTTCGTGTCCGCCATCCGCGATGCCCAGAGCGCCGGTCTGATCCCGGCCAGGGACCCCGAAATCCTCGCCCAGGAGTGCCAAGCGTTCGCCACCGGCATCGCCTCCCAGGCGCGCATCACCAACTCCCTCGTTCCATTCGCAAGCCTCGCCGACGGCTTCCGCCGCCTGCTGGGGGCTCCGGCTCTCGCCAATCCTTGATCGTTCCTTCACCAGTTTTAAACCAACTGGTCATCTCTAAGAGGTCCCCATGTCCCAGTCATCCACGTCTTCCGCCTCCACCAGCCGCATCGCCCTCATCACCGGCGGCAACAAGGGCCTTGGTCTCGAGACCGCGCGCCAGCTCGGCAAGCAGGGGATCACCGTCCTGATCGGCGCCCGTGACGCCAGGCGCGGCGCCGAGGCCGTGCAGCAGCTGACCAGGGAGGGCATCACCGCCGCAGCGGTGGCCCTCGAAGTCACGTCCGCGCCAGCGATCGCCGCCGCCGTGGCCGACGTGACCAAGCGCTTCGGCCGTCTCGACATCCTGGTGAACAACGCCGGCATCCTTGACTATGCCACCGACACCGGCCCCACGACAACCTCGCTGGAGACCTTCCGCCGGGTGTTCGAGACCAATCTCTTCGGCCTGGTGGCGGTGACCCAGGCTTTCCTGCCGCTGATCAAGGCCTCGCCGGCCGGTCGCATCGTCAACCTCAGCTCGATCCTCGGCTCGATCGCCGAACATGGTGATCCGAAATCGATGATCTACGCCATGCGTTTCACGGCCTACGACTCGTCGAAGGCGGCGGTGAACATGTTTACCGTCGAGCTCGCCCAGGATCTCAAAGCGACGGCGGTGAAGGTCAATTCCGCCCATCCGGGCTGGGTGAAGACCGACATGGGCGGCGCCGATGCCCCGATGGAGATCGCCGACGGGGCGAAGACGAGCGTCGAGCTCGCCACGCTGCCTGCCGACGGCCCCACCGGCGCGTTCTTCCACCTTGGCGCCCCGCTGCGCTGGTAATCGGCTGTGGGTGCGGCGCCCGGCCACCTGCCGGCGCCGACCTGCGCCCACTTCCCGAGTTTTCCGTTCTGCCCCCGTGAAAACGACCCCGTACGGGTCGGCGGGGTCGCCATCGCCTGTACACATTCCTACCCCATCGACGTTTCCCATGTCCACCCCCGCAACTCCCGTCGCCCTCATCACCGGCGGCACCTCCGGCATCGGCCGCGCTGCGGACGGTCACCTATCGCAACAGCAGCCACAATCCGAGCGCATTGGCGCGTACCGTGACCTGCAAGGTCAAGGATGCCGCGCTGTGGTCGTTGCCTGCGGTTCGACAAATAGCCATCGTCGCCGCCAATGATCCGCCGCTGTTGCGCGCCATCGAGGCGACGGCGCGCACCGTCAACGAGCAGTCTGCGCCGGCGTCGTTGACCAGTACCCTGGTGGTCGCCGACCCCGACAACCTGACCCTCGCCCAGGCGACGATCGCCATCAGCGCCAATTATCAGAATGGCGAAGACGTCCTCGCCTTTGTCAACACGGCGTCGATTGCCGGCACCTGGGATGCGGCCACCGGCACCCTGTCGCTGGTCGGCGTCGACACGGTCGCGAATTACCAGGCGGCCCTGCGGACGGTGACCTATCAGGACATCAGCGACCAGCCGAGCGCGTTGATGCGCACGGTGACCTTCACCGTCGGCGATGGTGCCGCCTTGGCGGCACCGCTGACGCGCACCCTGACGGTGACGCCGGTCAACGACGCCCCGCTGCTCGCCAATCTCGAAGCCAGCGAGGCGCTCTACACCGAGGATCGCTCGGGCGCCGGCATCACCGGCCATATCGACGTGAGCGACGCCGACAGCGCCACTTTGGCGTGGGCGACGGTGAAGATCACTGGCAATTATCGTTGGGGAGAAGATTCCCTGAGCGGCCCGACCGCCAACGGCATCACCAGCACCTGGAATATGGGCACCGCGACCGTGACTCTCAGTGGCGCCGCCAGCCCGGCGACCTATCAGGCGGCGCTGCGTGCGGTGTCCTTGCGCAGTATCAGCCAGAATCCCGATGCGGCGCTGATCCGCACCATCACCGTGCAGGTCAACGACGGGGCCTTGTCGTCGCTGACCATGAGCCGTCCGCTGCGCCTCATGCCGGTCAATGATCGACCGATCCTCAGTGGCGTCGAAACAACGCCTTTGGCCGCCCGTGAAAAAGCCCTGCCGCTGGCGGTCAGCCCCAGCCTGAGGGTTACCGACGTCGATTCACTGCAGCTCGCCGATGCGACGGTGCAAATCATCAGCAATTACCAGAACGGCCAGGATGTCTTGGCGTTCACCAACACCGCGACCATCACCGGCACGTGGACTGCCGCCAGCGGCACCTTGGCTCTGAGCGGACTCGATACGCTGGCCAACTATCAGGCGGCCCTGCGCGCGGTGACCTATCAAAATACCAGTCTCAATCCCAAGACCGTAACCCGCGTCCTGCAATTCCAGATCAATGACGACAGCGCCAAAGCGAGCCCCGTCACGCGCACGCTGACGGTGACGCCGGTCGATGATGCGCCGGTGCTCAGCGCCCTGGAGCCGACTCCGCTGACCTTTACCGAAGGCGGCGCCGCCCCGGCCTTGTCGACGGCAGTGCTGGTGACGGATGTCGATCACGTATACCTCGCCTCGGCGACGGTGACCATCAGCGCCAATCTGGCGAGCGCCGAAGATCTGCTGAGCTTCGTCAACACCTCGACCATCACCGGCACCTGGTCGGAGTGGACGGGCAGGCTGACGCTGAGCGGTTTCGATAGCCTGGCGCGCTATCAGGCGGCGCTGCGTAGCGTCACCTACCGCTCGACGAGCCAGAACCCCAGCGTGCTCACGCGCACCCTCAGCGTGCAGGTCAACGATGGCATCCTGGCCTCGAACATCCTCACCCGCACGGTGACGGTGGCCGCGGTCAACGATGCCCCGACGCTGTACGGCATCGAGCCGGCGACCTTGGTCTATGGGGAAAATTCCGGGCCGAGGGCGATTTCGACAGCAGTGCTGGCGGTGGATGTCGATAATCCCAACCTGGCCTCGGCGTCGGTACGCATCAGCGCCAATTATCGCTCCGATCAGGACCAGTTGGCCTTTGCGGCCACGCCCACCATCACCGGCGCCTGGGATGCGGTCACCGCCACCTTGACGCTGACCGGCACCGATACCTTGGCCAACTACAAGAATGCCCTGCGGGTGGTGACCTATCAGAATTCCAGCATCGCCCCGGATACGGCGGTACGTACGATCGCTTTCCAGGTCAGCGATGGTCTCGCGGCCTCGAATCTCATAACGCGGACCATCACCCTCAGTTCGACCAATCGTCCGCCGACGGTGGCGACGGTGGCCACGGCGGTGCTCGATGCCGCCGGGAAGACCGCGACCTTGGCGGTGCTCGGTGCCGATGATGAAGGCGAGGCCGATCTCATCTATACCTGGTCGACGACCGGCGCCTCACCGACCGGGGTGACGTTTTCGCAGAATCGATCGAATGCGGCCAAGAACACTGTGGTTACCTTCAACAAACTGGGGACTTATAGTTTCCTGTGCACCATTCAGGACAAGCCGTCGCTGACGGTGACCTCGGCGGTGTCGAAGACGGTCACTCAGGTGTTCACGACCATGGTCATTTCGCCGGCGAACTTGGTGCTGGCCATCACGAATAATTTTAACAATCGGCAGTATACCACGGTCATGAGGGACCAATTCGGCGGTGTACTGACCAATCCGTCAGCGGCGACCTGGAGCCTGAATGATACGACCGCGGCTACGATTTCAGCCACCGGCCTGCTCATGACCAACGGAAATTTTGGCGGACCATACACCATCACCGCCAATGCCGGTGCGGTGAGCGCACAAACCACGGTCTCCATGAAGGGGGTCTTGATTACGCAAGCGACCAGTAATCCCGCACTCGACGGCAACGCCGAAGATTTTCAGTGTGTGGCGGAATGTTCAGGGACGGCCAGCGACATCATCTATACGTGGTCAGTTGTATGGGGTGATGCGGCAGCGGTGTCATTTTCGCAAAACGGAACCAATGATGCCCGGAATATGCGCGCTGTTTTCAGCAAAGGCGGGACGTACACCTTCCGCTGTACCGCTACTTACCTTACCTACTCCACCCGATCTGACGTCTCGGTAACGCCGCACGTGGTTGAGTTGCAAAGTCCATACGCTCAATCCGCTTGGTATGGTGATCTCTGGGATCTCAGCGCTTATGTTGCCATGGCAAGAACCCGATTGGATGATTCAAAGATCACCTGTACATGGACAACGGTGAGCGGTCCACTGCTCGTTTCCATTGATCCGCTTGAAACTGCGAGTGAGCGGATTCGCAGCCGGCAGGCTATTTTTTGGGAAGCTGGCAGCTATGTCGTGAGGTGTACGACAATCCATGCCGATTACCCCGACTTTCCCGAAAGTCAGGATGTGAATGTCGAAATTGTAAGTTCGCCATCATCGCAAATCAAATTCCTCCAGCCAGCGACCTGTGCACCTTTCGTGTTTTTGGGAAGATCGGCAACGATTTCAGCCCGCGCGGCTACCTCCGTGGACGAGGATAGCCAGATCGTCTACACCTGGTCACAATATTCTGGACCGATCGCCAACGGAGCCGTTTTCAGCGACAATGCGACGAACGCGGCGCGCAATGCCCAGGTGACCTTTTCGGCCGAAGGAAATTACGGGCTTCTCTGTACGGCGTCCTGTCGGGGAATTTTTACCGAGAGCTATTTGAGCGTTCAAGTTTCCCGGATTCGTTTCGTTACCTACCCGACCGTATCGCCTAACCCGGTATCTGGTACAACGGCAACCGTGCAGGCGGTAGTCGAAACCTTCACGGGGCTAGATAGCGGGGTGACATATACGTGGTCTATGAATTCCGGTCCTGCGACCGTCACCTTTGGCGCGAGTAATGGTACGAATGCCGGCAAATCGACGAGCATTACCTTCGCGCAAGTCGGATCATATCAACTAACGTGCACGGCGTCGTATCAAGGAGAAAAAATAACGCAGCAGGTAGTGGTCCAAAATACGGCACTGGCTTTCAGTCAGGCACCGTCCGTAAACCCCAATCCAGTGACGGGAGCAACGGCAACATTGACGGCCTTGGTCGCGAATGGATTCGGTCCTGAGAGCGGGGTGACCTACACCTGGTCCATGTCTTCGGGTCCGGCGGCGGTCGCCTTTAGCGCGAGCAACGGTACCAATGCGGGTAAATCAACGGTTGCTACCTTTACGCAAATTGGGAGCTACCGACTTCAATGTGCCGCAACGTATCAAGGGTTTCAAGTCGCGTCATATGTAATAGTTCAAAATACGGCACTGGCTTTCAGTCAGGCACCGTCCGTAAACCCCAATCCAGTGACGGGAGCAACGGCAACATTGACGGCCCTGGTAGCCAATGGATTCGGTCCTGAGAGAGGGGTGACCTACACCTGGTCCATGTATTCAGGTCCGGCGGCGGTCGCCTTTAGCGTGAGCAACGGTACCAATGCGGGTAAATCAACGGTTGCAACCTTTACTCAAATTGGGAGATACGGGTTTCAATGCACGGCAGCGTATCAAGGGTTTCAAGTCGCGTCATATGTAGAAGTTCAAAATTCGGGATTTTCTTTCAGTCAGGCACCTTCCGTAACTCCCAATCCAGTGACAGGAGTAACGGCAACCCTGACGGCCTTGGTCGCGAACGGATTCGGTCCTGAGAGCGGGGTAACGTACACCTGGTCCATGTATACAGGTCCGGGGGCGGTCACCTTTGGCGCGAGCAATGGTACGAATTCGGGGAAA
>JBILBP010000368.1:0-2902 GCA_044353645.1 Planctomycetota bacterium
CTGTGAGGCGTTGGACCAGATCGCTCGCGCCAAGACCCACTGCCGAATCGAGAACCGTTGATGTACCCCACCGCCGACCTGCTCAAAGACTGCCAACGCCTGCTCAAAGAGCTGGAGAAAGACCTCCGCGCTCAGGCGGATGGTGATGCGGCGTTGGCTGCGCAGTACGCTGCGGCGCGTAAGTCGGGCACCACGGGCATCGCCATCGGTGCGTGGTTATCTGAACAGGTTACCCAGGCGGCGGTGGCGTGGGTATTGGCGACGGTGTTCGTGCGATTTCTCGAGGACAACCGGCTGATCGACCAGACCTCGGGCGAAATCACCGCCTGGATCAGCGGGCCGGATGATGCGGATCAGACCCGGTCTCGGCTGAAGGCGGCAACGCTGGCGCGCGAGGCCTACATCACCAAGCATCCTGATCATTCGGATGTGCAGTACCTGCTGCATGTGGTGCGTGAGGTTGGACGGTTGCCGGCCTGTCGTGATCTGTTTGCCGAGGATCGCAATCCGCTGTTCCGCCTGCAGGTGTCGGCGGATGGGGCGAAGCGCATCCTCGCCTTCTGGCGCGAACAAGATCAGAGCGGCGCGGTCATTCGCGTGCTCACCACCGAGAAACTCGCCGACACCCGCTGGCTGGGTGATCTTTACCAGGATCTATCCGCCGATGCCCGCAAGCGCTTCGCCCTGCTGCAGACGCCCGATTTTGTCGAGGAGTTCATCCTCGATTACACCCTGACCCCGGCGATTCAGACGTTCGGGCTGGAGGGACTGCGCGGCATTGACCCGACGTGTGGCTCGGGCCACTTCCTGCTCGGCATGTTTCACCGCCTGTGGCACGCCTGGGAACAGCAGCTCGGCCCCGGGGTGCCGGTGAAGGAGTCCGTTCGTCGAGCGATGAGCAGCATCTACGGCATCGATCTCAATCCGTTCGCCGTCGCCATCAGCCGTTTCCGCTTGATGATCGCGGGCTTGGTGGCCTGCGGCTATACACGGATGAAGGACTGCCCGGACTTCGGGTTCACGCTGGCGGTGGGGAACACCCTGCTGGTCGGCACGCAGTCGGGTGGCGGAGGAGGATTCCAGCCCAACTTCCTGGCTGAATCCGGCATCGAGCACTCCGAGGTCATGACCCCAGGCGATTACGCGGTGGCCAAACGCTTGCTGACCCAGCGATATCATGCTGTGGTCGGCAATCCGCCCTACATTGCCGTCAAGGACGGTGCGGAACGGGATCGGATCAAACCGCAGTACAAATCCTGCTTTAAGAAGTGGACGCTCTCAGTCCCCTTCACTGAGCGCTTTTTCTACTTGGCCCAGGATGGCGTGACCCCCGACACCAAGGCCGTTCGACCGGCGGGTTTCGTCGGCCTGATCAACAGCAACAACTTCACCAAGCGCGAGTTCGGCAAGGCGCTGATCGAGCAGGTGCTGCCCAGTTTGGATCTGACCCACGTCATCGACACCAGTGGCTGCTACATCCCCGGCCACGGCACGCCGACGGTGATCCTGTTCGGGCGCAACCAGATCCCGTCAGCCAAGCGTCCGGTGCGAGCGGTGCAGGGGATTCGCGGTGAGCCAGGGCGGCCCGACGATGCCGCCCATGGCAAGGTGTGGACGGCGATGGTCGAGAACATCGGCAAGCCGGGGTCGGAGACGCCGTGGCTGTCAGTTGCCGACGTGGATCGCAGTGTGTTTGGGCAGCACCCATGGTCGCTAGGCGGTGGTGGAGCAAGTGAATTAAAGGCACTCGTAGAAGGAATTCACGCCCAATGCGCCGTACACACGCAGAGCAACGGATACGCGGGGTTTCCTGCTGCTGATGATGTATTTGTTCAAGAAAGGCACGTGTTTTCAAAGATTGGCGCAGAGAGCGCTTTCGTCCGTCCTTTTTTTGAGGGTGAAAATATACGAGATTGGTCATTCGAAATTAAATGGCATTGTTTTTTTCCCTACAGCGAAGACCGAGCGTTTGCACTTGAGGCTCCGAGTAAATGGCCAAAATTACACAGATTTCTCTGGGCATTTAGATCTAGCCTTTGGTCTAGGCCAGAGTTTGGAGGTCAGACATACCGTACTGCAGGTGAGCCATGGTGGAAATGGCATCAAACATCGTTTGATAAATTTGCGACTCGGACGGCGATCGCATACGGACAGATATCAACGCATAATCATTTTTCACAGATAGTTGGCGACTACACGTACAAGCAATCTGCTTCAATCATTAAGCTGTCCGCCGAGGCGACCGAGGATGATCACCTCGCGCTGCTGTCGTGCTTGAACAGCAGTACGGCGTCGTTTTGGTTCCGGCAGGTGTGTTTCCCAAAGGGTGGAGATAAAATGGGCGATGGCGCCCGCGTCACACCGGAAGCATTTGCCGAACGGCTCGCCCACAATTCGACCAACATCGAGAAAACCCCGATTCCAGAAGCGCTGCGTCCGGAGCGGATTGCGCTCACCCGACGACTCGACGCTCTTGGCCAAGAACTCGCAGCACTCCAACCATCGCGCCTTTTCGCCACCCAAGCCCCGGCACGCCAACTCCTCGATCGAACCGCCGCCCGCGTGGTTTCCATCCGTGCCGAGATGGTGTTTCTCCAGGAAGAACTCGACTGGCTGATCTACCGCGCCTACGGAATCATCACCGAGACCGAGTGCCCGCGCTCCGCCACAGACACCGTACCCCTGGCCCTAGGCGAACGCGCCTTCGAGATCGACCTCGCTCGAAAGGCAGAAGCCGAAGAAGAAGAAACGACCTGGTTCTCTAACCACCGCTCGTTGCCCATCACCGACATCCCCGCCAGCTGGCCCACTGCCTACCAGCAGGTTGTCCAGCGTCGCCTCGACCTCATCGCCAGCCATCCGCACATCGGCTTGCTGGAAAAGCCCGAGCACAAGCGCCGGT
>JBILBP010000419.1:0-9892 GCA_044353645.1 Planctomycetota bacterium
GACTGGATCTACTCGGACGAGGACAAGATCACCGACGCCGGCGTACGCTTCGATCCGTTTTTCAAGCCTGATTGGTCGCCCGAACTGCTCCTCGGGCTCATGTATACCGGGCACCTTTCCGCCTACCGTACGAGCTTGGTGCGTCAGCTGAATGGTTTCCGTACCGGCCTTGACGGCAGCCAGGACTTCGACCTGGCGCTGCGCATGGCCGAAATCACCAATCGCATTCACCATGTGTCCAAGGTGCTCTATCATTGGCGCGTACATGCCGCCTCCACCTCGCAGGGCGGAGATGTCAAGCCGTATACTCAGACCGCAGCCCGCCGGGCGGTCACGGAAGCCCTCGAACGGCGCGGTATCGTCGGCACCGTCCATGATATCCCTCGAGCCTCCAGCGTGTTCAGGGTCTCGTATCGATCTGATCGCCAGCCACTGGTGTCAATCATCATCCCTACCCGCGATGCCGCCGAATTGATGCGTACCTGCATCGATTCGCTGTGCTCAAACACCGACTATCCGCATTACGAGATCATCGTTGTCGATAATGGCAGCATCGAGCCGGAAACCAGAGACCTTTTCGCCGCGCTCACCCGTCGCTTAGGAGAGCGCTTCCGCACGGTCCACTGCGACTTTCCCTTCAATTTCAGCCGACTCATGAATGCGGGCGTTGCAGTGGCGCGCGGCGACATGGTGCTACTCCTCAACAATGACATCACCGTCATCACGCCTGGATGGCTCGGCGAAATGGTGGGCTACGCCGAGCGTCCCGAGATCGGCGCCGTGGGGGCGACCCTCCTGTACTCCGATGATACGCTCCAGCACGCTGGCGTGATCATCGGCATCGGCGGTGTCGCCGGCCATAGCCATAAGCACGCTCCGGCCGAGGACCCCGGCTACTTTTACCGTCTGAAGGTGGTGGGTAACTATTCCGCCGTCACCGGTGCATGTCTGCTGGTACGCCGCCAAGCCTACCTAGACGTCGGCGGCTTCGAGGAGAGGCTCGCCGTCGCCTTCAATGACGTCGATTTCTGTCTGCGTCTACGCCGGAGCGGCCTGCGTAACGTCCTCCTGCCCCAGGCACGGCTCTATCACCACGAATCCAAGACGCGAGGTTACGAGGATACCCCTGAAAAGGTACAGCGCTTCAAGCGCGAGATCGCCCGCATGCAAGAGATTTGGGGCCCCACCCTTGAGCACGACCCCTATTACAGTCCACATCTGACGCTCGAACGAGAGGATTTCAGCTTTGCCTGATCCCGCCCCCACGTTGTACGTCGATCTCGACGGCACCCTCATCGCAAGTGATACGCTCTGGGATTCGATCGCCCTCGTCCTGCGGCACCGCCCCTGGATGCTGGTCATGCTGCCCTTCTGGCTGCTGCGCGGACGCGCTGGCTTCAAGGACATCCTAGTAAAGCAGGTCTGCCCCGATCCCGCCCTACTCCCCTACCGAGTCGAGCTGGTCGAATACCTACGAGCTGCTCGCAACATGGGAAGGCGGATCGTGCTCGCTACCGCCGCCCATGAACGCATCGCCCTGGGGGTCAGCAGCCATCTCGGCTGCTTCGATCAGGTTCTGGCGAGCGGACCAGGCACAAATCTCAAGGGCCTACGGAAGCTCGCCGCCATTCGCGCCGATGCGAACGGCACACCTTTCTGCTATGCCGGTGACAGCGCCGCCGACCTGCCGATCTGGGCGGCTTCTGCAGGAGCCATCCTGGCGGGCCGCGGCCTGCGCTTCGCCACGCATATAGGCGTTCCGATCGAAGCCCGCTTTGGCAATAGCACGTCGTTCATTCCCAGCCTAGTCAAGGCATTGCGACCGCACCAGTGGGTAAAGAACATCCTTGTCTTCCTCCCGCTCATCGCCTCGCACCGCATCCTCGACTTGCAGGCCCTGAGCCAGGCCACACTGCTGTTTGTCGCCTTCTCCCTCTGCGCCTCGTCTGTGTATCTGGTGAACGACCTTGTCGATATCGAGCATGATCGCCCCCATCCACGCAAGTGCCGTCGTCCCTTCGCTGCTGGATCGCTACCCGTAGTCGCCGGCCTCATTTTGGCCCCGCTGTTGGCGGCGGCGGCGGCAGGCATTGCTGCCAGCATCTCGCTGGCCACGCTAGGCACGCTGGGACTCTACTTCGCCGTCACCACTGCATACAGTTTCTCACTCAAGCGCCGTATGCTGGTTGACGTCTTCACCCTCGCCAGTCTCTACACACTGCGTTCTTTGGCGGGCAATGTCGCGATCGACGTGCCCTTGTCCCCCTGGCTCATGGCATTCCTCGTCTTCCTTTTCTTGAGCCTGGCCTTCTGCAAGCGGTACGCCGAGCTAGATCAGGTCGCGCGACGTGGTGAGCGCGGCGCCGCCGGGCGCGGCTACCGGGTCGACGATCTGACTCCCGTGGGGATTTTCGGTATCGGCTCAGGCTTCCTGGCCGCCCTCGTTCTGGGACTGTATGTCACCGGTACTACCGTCAGCCAGCTCTACGGCTCTCCATCCCTCCTGTGGCTGGCCGCCCCTCTCATTCTCTTCTGGATCTGCCGAGTCTGGCTCAAGACTTGGCGCGGCGAAATGCACGACGATCCCATTCTTTTCGCGGCCAAGGATCGGACGACTTATCTGGTGGTGCTCTTCATGGCCAGTCTTCTCCTCGCGGCCGGACCCAAGGGTCTCTCGTGACCTGGGTCAACAGCTCCGCTTCGGGATGGGGGCGCTTTCCACTCGTTTCCGCGCGCATCGCCGAGCCCATCAATCATGAGGCCGTTCTCCGCGCTTGGATGGAGCCGTCGCGCATCATCAGCCGCGGCCTCGGACGCTCGTACGGAGATCCGGCCGTTCCTGATATTCCTGGCGGCGCGCTCCTTTCTAATCGGGGACGCACGCGGATGCTGGAGTTCGATGAGGCAACTGGCGAACTCACCGCTGAATCAGGGCTGTCGCTGGCCGAAATCATTGACGCCTTTCAGCCCCGTGGCTGGTTCCTGCCGACCACTCCGGGCACCAAGTTCGTGACCCTCGGTGGCGCGATCGCCGCTGATGTGCATGGCAAGAACCATCACGTTGATGGTTCCTTTGGTGCTCATGTACAACGACTGACCTTGCTTACAGGCCGTGGTGACGTCATCGCGTGCAGTCCTGTGGACCATGCCGATGTGTTCTGGGCCACGGTTGGCGGCATGGGCCTCACCGGGCACATTCTTGACCTTACCGTGCGCTTGCGAAGGGTGCCGAGTGCTTGGTACCGGGTAACCTACCAGAAAGCCCAGGACTTGGACACCGCACTCCAACTTCTTCGGGAGCGCGATGGGGACTTCCGCTATTCTGTGGCATGGATTGACTGCCTGGCCCGAGGTAAAAACCTTGGGCGCAGCGTTCTCATGTTGGGAAATGATGCAGCGCCAGATGAATTGGACCGATCGTACCGAGGGCGCCCCTACGAGATTCCCACCAAGAGGGCAAAATCCGTTCCCTGTGATTTTCCGGCCTGGGCACTAAATTCTTGGTCGGTGTCAGCGTTCAACCAGGTATTCTATTGGAAGAACGCAAATTGCACCAAAATCGTGGATTATGATACCTTCTTTTATCCGCTTGATGGCGTGCATCAGTGGAACCGGATTTATGGGTCTCGTGGCTTCGTTCAATACCAGGCGCTTTTTCCCGAAGCCACGGCGGCCGAGGGTCTACGCGAGGTGTTAGAGGCCATCACCGAGGCCCGCCTCGCGTCCTTCCTGGCCGTCCTCAAGCGCAGTGGTCCCGCCGGGTCCGGATGGCTCTCTTACCTCTTCCCGGGATACACGCTGGCCCTAGATATACCTAATGTTGGAGAACCATTGCGTACCCTGGTGAGGCTCCTTGACCATATTCTCCTCAATCGCGGTGGTCGTTTGTATTTGGCCAAGGATACCCTGGCGACACCGGAGGTTATCCAGACCATGTACCCCCGGCTTGGTGATTTTCAGACATTGAAACGTCGGCTTGACCCTGAAGGCCGAATTGCATCGGGCCTCTCCGCTCGCTTGGGAATCACATCATGAATAAACCCACCGTCCTGATTGTCGGCGCTGGTTCGGGGATCGCCCGCGCCTGCGCAGAGGCCTGGGCCCGCCAGGGTGCGTCCTTGGTTCTAGTCGGGCGTCGTACCGATGACCTGCAGCGGACCGCCAAGGATCTGACCTTGCGATGGAAAGTTGCTATTAAAGTCCTTCCCTGGGATGCCGAAAAACCTACCAGCACTCTGGCCTTAATCGAGGATCTTCGAATGGCAGGTCCACTATCGACGGTACTGGTTGCCCATGGCTGGATGGTTGACCAAGCCGAGGTGTCAGCGCATCCCGAACTCGGACGGCGCATGATCGATATTAATTTATCTGCGGTCATCGACCTGGTGGAGCGTCTCGTGCCTTTGCTGCCCAGCGATGGAACGGCAACCATTGCCATCATCAGTTCCGTCGCCGGTGATCGCGGCCGGCAATCTAATTATGTCTATGGCGCATCCAAGGCTGGATTAACCGCCTACACCGATGGTCTACGGAATCGCCTATTTCACGAGCGAATCCATGTCTTGACGATCAAGCCAGGGTTTGTTGCCACGCCGATGACAGCGGGCAAGATCAAGGCTGGATCACCCGTGGTTGCAACCCCAGCCCAGGCTGCCCACGACATCCTAAACGCCATCGCCAAGCGTAAGAACACTTTGTATACTCGGTGGTTCTGGCGGTGGATCATGGCGATCATTACAGCCATTCCCGAACCCATCTTTAAGCGACTTCGTCTGTAAATGACAGGATCAGGCATGATTGCAAAATCTGACAAAATCGTCCTCACCGGCGGGGCCGGACTGGTGGGCATGAACCTGGTGGTTCTGTTGCGCTCCCAGGGATACACCAACTTGGTGGTGATTGACAAGATTCAGGCCAATCTGGATATGCTTGGTACCTTGCATCCGGAAGTCCGCCGCGTCTGCGGGGACCTTCATGGGGAAAGCGCCTGGACCGAAGAATTTAATGGGTGTGTGGTCGCCGTCCTGCTGCATGCACAAATTGCCGGCAAGACGGCGGCCCCGTTCATTCGCAACAATATCGAAGCCACTCAGGTCGTCCTGCGGGTACTCAAGCAGCATGCCATTCCCTTCACCATCGACATTAGTTCCTCGGTTGTGAACTCTGTTGCAGATGATGACTATACCCGCACCAAGAGGGGGCAGGAAAAACTTGTTTCAGAAGCTGACCTTCCCCATTGTTGCCTAAGGCCAACCTTGATGTTTGGATGGTTTGACCCTAAGCACCTTGGTTGGCTGGCTCGATTTATGGAGAAGACCCCCATTTTTCCCATCCCGGGGCATGGACGATATATGCGACAACCCCTCTATCAGCGCGACTTCTGCCGTATCATTCAGTGGTGTATAGAACGCCAGCCCGCTGGAAAAACCTATGACATTGTTGGCGATACGAAAATCGACTACATTGATATCATTCGAACCATCAAAAATGTCAAGGGATTGCGGACCTTGATCGTCTGTTTGCCGATGTGGTTTTTCGGCCTACTCCTCAAGGCCGCGAGCCTCGTGATGGCGAAGCCTCCTTTTACCTACGATCAAATGAAAGCGCTTACCGCAGGAGATCAATTCACCGGTGTAGATACTGTGCATGAATTTGGCATCTCCTTGACTCCATTTGCGGACGCGATGCGTGAAACTCACTGTGACACCCGATACTCTGGTATCATTCCAGTCTCAACTCATTGATTCGTAGATCCTAAAATCTCACCAATCCACCAGTCAAAATATAACAAGGTTTGATCTGCAACATGACCACCATCATCATTGGCGCTGGCCCCATGGGTCTTGCCTGTGCACACTACTTGGCATCTGCGGGTCATAAAGTGGCGGTCTACGAGGCCGATGACCGCCTTGGGGGAATGTCCGCCTGCTTTGATCTCGGCGGCTTGCGCATCGAGCGCTACTATCACTTCATATGCAAAACTGATTATGCCCTCTTTGATCTCCTCAAGGAATTGGGACTGTCAGATCGTCTCAGATGGAATGCCACCAAGATGGGGTATTTCTATCATGGCAAGTTGTATCCTTGGGGTAATCCATGGGCGCTTCTGACATTTCCCGCGCTCAGCATGTGGGCAAAAATCCGATACGCCCGGCATGTGCTGCACGCGAAGGGCATAGCTAACTGGGAGTCCTTGGACGAAGAGCGTGCCGATGTCTGGATCAAGCGATGGGTCGGCCAGGAAGCTTGGGATGTTTTATGGGAAAAGCTATTTGCCCTAAAGTTCTTTGAATATAAGGATCAATTATCGGCATCTTGGATCGGGACCCGCATTGCCCGCGTGGCAAAATCTCGCAAAAACATTTTTACGGAGGAAATGGGGTATTTGGAAGGCGGATCGGATGTCTTGCTCAAGGCATTAGAGAAGTCCATTGTGAGTCAAGGTGGATCCATTCATCTGAAAACCCCAGTGCAAGAAGTGCTGGTTCGCCAGGGTCGGGCCTGTGGCATCCGGATACACGGCCAGGAAATTCTCGCTGATCGAGTGATTAGTACGGCGCCGTTGCCGTATGTGCCTGACTTCATGCCTCACCTTCCAGCAGAAGATCTGGCCAAGATCAAAGCGATTTCCAATGTCGGTGTCGTCTGTCCAATTTTTCTCTTAAAGAACCCTCTGACCGCGAATTTCTGGCTGAACACCAACGATCCGGGCATGGCGATTCCAGGCATCATTGAATATACTAACTTACGTCCCATGGGCCGCCATGTGGTGTATGTTCCTTTCTATGTACCCAGCTCCTATCCACGTTATCAGCAACCCGACGCCGAGATCATCGCCGAGAGCATCCGGTATTTTAAGCAAGTAAACCCTGCATTCCAGGATGACTGGGTGGTGGAAGCCAAGGTTTCTCGGTATCGCTATGCCCAAACCGTATGTCCGCCTGGCTTTTCCAAGATGCTCCCCCCCATGCGGAGTGCCGTGCCCGGTTTCTTCATGGCAGATACCGCTTATTACTATCCTGAAGATCGCTCCATCACCGAAAGTGTAGGGGCGGGCAAGCGCCTAGCGGCTCTCGCATTTCAGGGATAGCATGTCCGAATTCCTTCTTGTTACCCTCGTGTGCTGTGCGGCAATGAGCGTTGTCGGCGCCTGGATTCTAGGAGTCCTGGCGGCCGGCGGTCAACGCCGCATGACTTATAATGCGCTCATGCTCGCAGTGGCGATTGCCTTGGGCAGAATTTGGTGGGTTGCCCAATTTGGATCCCAAACCCCATACTGGGATCAGTGGAACGGTGAGTACGGCAACTTGTTGAGACCTTGGCAGGACGGTGCCTTATCGTGGGATTATTTGCTGGCCCCGCATAATGAGCACCGGATTCTCTTTACCCGTCTGGAAGCTCTGGGCTTGGTCATGTTGACCGGGATCTGGGATCCGGTGCAACAGATGCTGCTCAATGCCTTTCTCCATGGATTTGCAGTCAGCCTTTGCTGGGTTATTTGTGCGGCGAGGTTGCCGCCAACCTCTGCCATGGGGGTTGGCGTGGTGGCATTTCTTGCGGCCATTACACCGGCGGCACATGAAAACATCCTGGCAGGCTTTCAATCGCAATTTTCCTATTGCTTGTTGTTCAGCGCAGCTGGCATGGTTTCGCTGGTTCGCGGTCTTGAGAACTGGCGTTGGCTGATCCCATCTACGATTAGCCTCGGCCTTGCCCTGGTGACGCTTGGCGGGGGGGTGCTGGCTACCATCGCCGGGATTGCCCTGGTGGTTGTTTACATGGTTGTAAAATGGCCCAACGGCTTTCGCCGTTTGGCCCCACCGCTCATGATTTTGATGGCAGTGGCGTTAGCAGGTGTCCTCGCCCTCCATCATGTAGATCACCACGATGCATTGAAATCTCATTCTATACGGGATTTTCTCGGATCATTTTTCAAATGCTTGGCCTGGCCAGGCTCACGGGTCGGTTGCTCCTTGGTGATGTGGGCCCCATCGTTAATGCTTCTTTGGAGGTTGCTGCGCAGGGACTCTTTCCCGAAATATGGCACTCTGACCATTCTTTCAGGCTGGGTTCTTCTTCAGGCGGCAGCCATTGCCTATGCCCGTGGTGCTGGCGGGGCAGGTCCAGCTGGCCGTTATGTCGACCTCCTTGCTATTGGCGTTATCATCAATGCTTCGGCATGTGCAATTCTCATGCATGAATCGCAGCGGCCATTCTGGCGCTGGGGGACATTGGCTTGGGCCTTGTGCGGTCTTCTGTGGTACCTTCAGATTGGCGACAGGGGCTGGAATGATATCCGTAAAATGCAAAATCTTCAGGAACGCCATACGGAGGTGGTCCGTGAGTATTTAAGCGGGAAGCGCCAGGGATTTGAGGGATTGCGTCCATTTCAGGATTTGCCATTTCCATCCATTGAATATCTGACGATGTGCCTGAGCAATCCCTCCATCCGTGGATTGCTTCCATCGCTGGCCGGAGTCCAGGACAGAGTAGATCTGCAAAACGGTTCCGGTCATGGTTTTGCTTACCCCGGGCATTATCCAGATGGTCCTATGCCGACTGCACGCAGTTGGGGTTCCTGGTCTCCCCTCTTAGGTGATGCTCAGATTGGCGAATGGTTGTCCCCAGGATTCCAGACATCCTCTGGATGGATAGCATTCCAAATCTGTGGCTACCCTGGCCGTGATGGCATGGGGATTGAGATCCTTCGCGATGGGCATGATCCTGTAAAATTGGACTTGGGCGAGGACCCCAGGGAATCATGGCGTGCAGTGACGTTGCAGGTCGGCGTAGGGTCTTATCGTTTGCGGCTTGTGGATAATAACCCCACGACTTGGCTTTCCATTACTTCACCTTACGAGGTGACTCGTTGGGATCGTTCATTGACAATGCTTCGCACTCACCCCCGCAATTTACTTTGGCTCTCACTGTCGATGATGCTGCTCTTTTCGTTTTTATTTGACAGATGGCCTGCAAGTTCTCGCCCTCGCAATGATCAATAACCCATGACCCGTCAATTTCTATTATTTTTGTGCTGCAATGGCTTTGCGGCAGGGGTCAACTTCGGTTCCCGCTTTTTCTTTTCAGTTTTTACTCCTTATTCGGTGGCTATCATTCTCGCCTATGGGTGCGGCATGGTGACTGCCTTTGTCTTGTCCCGCGCATTCGTCTTCGACGCAAACGGTTCCGGCTGGAAAAATCAGGCATTCCGCTTTCTCATCGTCAATATAGCTGCTATCTTCCAAACCTTGGCCGTATCCATCGGCTGTGCCCATTTCTTGTTCCCCAAGGTCGACTGGACATGGCATCCAGAAGCGGTCGCCCATGGGATTGGCGTCGCCGTGCCAGCGGTAACCAGCTATTTTGGTCACAAGTATTGGTCCTTCCGCCATGCTTGACGCCGTGGTAAATTCCAACTCCATTTCGCTGGCCCCACCTGCATTACGGAGAAGTGTCTTGTGGATGTGTGCGGTGATGCCTATCGCCCTCCTCGGTTACTGGGCTTGGGGAGGCGAAAACACATGGGCCAGCATAGGCCGTCTACCTGATTGGGCTATTGTGGCGGCCTTGGGCTGCTCGTTGGCCAATTATGTTCTTCGGTCCGCACGCTGGCGTAACCTAGTCCTTCATGCAGATTCTCGTCTTGGCCCTTGGCGAGGCGGAGCCATCTATCTGGCTGGTTTGGGATTGACCGCGTCTCCGGGAAAGGTGGGTGAACTGGTTCGCGGTTGGCTGACAGCCCCCTGGGGTATCCGCTGGCCGCCAATAGCGTTGGCCTTTGTTGCTGAGCGTGGGATGGATATCGTTGTTGTCGCTCTCATGGCGATCTGTTTTGGAATTGGTGGCTTTGTTCACGCACCATGGCCTGTGGTAGTCATCATCCTTGCTACGG
>JBILBP010000369.1:0-2889 GCA_044353645.1 Planctomycetota bacterium
AAGCGCAAAGCCCGCGGCTACCGGCTCCACAAGACGTTCATCACCATGGCCTACCTCATCGCCGGGAAGCTGGACCTTGGCATTCACCGTTGCTCTTCAGGTGCCCACTGATCTCGGCAAAGAGGCGTTTTTACGCGGATCGGTGCCGCTGATGATGTGCGAGACGCCGCGCTGATTGAAGCCCTTGAAACCGTGGTTGCGCTCGAGGTTCTCGAGATGCGAACCGAGGGCGCCGTCGGCGCGGAACTGCGCCGCCTGATCCAGCGAAAGATGGCCGAGCATCAGCAGATGCTCGAGGCGGGCTTCGGGCACCGCCCAGCGTTCACCGATGGTGAAGGCTTGCTTGAGATAAGGAAAATCGGTGAACGGGCGCATCATGCCGACGCCGAGTTCGCCCAGCTGGCGGGTGAGCTCATCATGGGCGAACGTGCATTCGAGGTGATGCATGCCGGCTTCGAGCAGGGCCTCGCCGTGCAGGGCACACCACATGCCGACGGTGCCTAGGCGATTCGCGCCACTCGCCCCGGTCAGCGGCGGCAAAGGCAGGTGCGCGATATCGCCGTCGGCTTCCGCCGGTGTCAGGTCGACATCGGCGAAGACCACGATGCCGGTGGTCGGGTGCTCGAGCACCTGCGCCCCCCAGCCGGCCTCGGCTCCGGCGTGGAAATGTTCACGGCAGCGCAGGCCGAGCTTTTCGAGCACCGCGATCAGACTGCTGAACCAGCGCCGCGAAGAGCGATAAGTATGATGGTCATGATTGGCCCAGCCCAGGCCAAAGGCGTCCTGGCGGCCCTTCTGGATGCGTGCGGCACGATTGCGGTGCTGCCAGTAATCGCGTTCAGCCGCGAAGAAGCGCTCGCAGGTCTCGTCGCGGCCGAGATCACCGATGGCGCGTTCGAGTAGGCGGTGGAGCTCGGCAAAGCCATCCGCCGGGTCGGCGAAATGGCGCCGCCGCAAGCGGAAGGCCTCCTGATGCCGAAGGACCGCGTCGGGCGTGCGCAGCGGGGGCATCGCCAGGCCGGCCCAGCCATGGCGCTCGACCGCCCACAAGGTGCAACCGCCGCCGGTGGCCAGACGGGCGCGGCGGTAAGCCGCACATGGCGGACCCTCGGGCTCGCCCATGCCGTCGAGGGCGGCAAGAGCATCGGTCACCGACTCGACGCGTAGATCGCAGGCGATGCCGTCAGCAGGTTCGAAGTGAGGATCGGCGATCAGGCGCGGAAAGCGCCCACCGGGGTGCTGGTAGCAGACCACGCCGTCGAGGGCCGTGCCGACGAAGCCGAGCTCTCGCCAGCGGGCCTCGATCGCCGGCTGGGCGTGGATGGTGAACGCATCGATCCAATCGAGCAGACGGGTGGCGGTCTCCTGATGCAGACGACGCTCGAGATTGGCCGCCGACGGACAACGTTCGACCACAGCTACCAGCAGGCCCGAGACGGCCTGAGCGGCCTCCACGTGTTGCGTCCATTGGGGCATCGGATCCATGATCCAGTCTACCACAAACTCCCGCGCTATGGTAGACTGGAATCAGGAGGCCAGACATGCACCAGATCTTACTTCTCGGAGCCGGAAAAATCGGCCGTGCGATCGCCACTTTATTGGCCGACAGCGGAGATTTTCTGGTAACCGTAGGCGATGTCTCAGCTCCTGCCCTGGAACGATTACAGGGTATTCCGCGAATCACCACCCGGGTCGTGGATGTCGCCGATTCGACGGCCCTGGCGGCAGCGGCGAGCGGTCACCACAGTGTCATCAGCGCCTGCTCCTATGGGGTCAATCCGGGCATTGCCCAGGCCGCCCTCCACGCCGGGGCGAGTTATTTCGATCTCACCGAGGATGTCGCCACCACGTGTGCAGTCCGCGAGCTGGCGGTACGTGCCAAACCCGGGCAGATCTTCATGCCGCAATGTGGCCTGGCGCCGGGCTTCATCAACATCGCCGGGCATCATCTGACGGTCGACTTCGAGCGTCTCGATCAGGTCAAGTTGCGCGTCGGGGCCCTCCCGCAGTTCCCGGTCGGTGAACTCAAATACAACCTCACTTGGTCCACCGATGGCTTGATCAACGAGTACTGCAATCCCTGCGAGATCGTGCATGAGGGCGAGAAGCGCGAGGTCCTGGCCCTCGAGGGCTTGGAGCATTTCAGCATCGACGGCGTTGATTACGAGGCCTTCAACACCTCCGGCGGGCTGGGCACGGTGTGGGAGACCCTCGCCGGCCGGGTACGCGCCCTCGATTACAAGACCATCCGCTACCAGGGCCATTGCGAACTGGTGCATTTCCTGATCAACGAGCTGCAATTGCGCAACCGCCGCGACCTGCTCAAAGAGCTGCTCGAACGGGCGGTGCCGATCACCCTGCAGGACGTGGTGCTGGTGTTCATCACCGTCACCGGCTGGCAGCGCGGGCAACTGACGCAGGTCACCGATGCGCGGAAGATCTACGCCGCCGAACTTTTTGGCGAGCCGTGGAGCGCGATCCAGATCACCACCGCCAGCGGCATCTGCGCGGTGGTCGACCTGCATCGCCTGGGCCGGCTGCCGGCGCAGGGCTTCGTACGTCAGGAGCAGGTCGCTCTGCCAATATTCCTGGCCAATCGCTTCGGTTCGAATTACGCCGTCCGCGCGCAGGGCGTGGGGACATTACCACTGTGGAATCCACCGCTGTGAAAGATCAGCCAGGGACTCGCTGCGCATTCCACCCAGGAGATCGCCATGACCAAGACACTCGCAACCCGTTCAGCGATTGATGGCAGCGACCTCGGGGCGGTAGCGGTCGGCGACATGGACGCCGCCATCGGCGCCGCGCAGACGGCCTTCCGTGAGTGGCGGCTGATGCCGGCGCCGCTGCGGGGAGTGCTCGTGCGCCGCATCGGCGAGCTGGCGCGGG
>JBILBP010000370.1:0-2886 GCA_044353645.1 Planctomycetota bacterium
GAGGCCATTCGACGTATCGAACGATGGAAAAAGAAGACTCGGGCTGGTCGATCAGCTTCGCGAAAACCACTGCATCCCTATGCTCGGAAAATCGTGAAAAAATGAGTGCTTAACGCAATGCCATTGGATTGATGAGGCTGTCAACCCGGCCGCGCAGGGCGACACGCTCGCGCTCATTCAGGCAACATAGAAAGACACTGAACTGCACATAATCGCCAACATCACGCAAGGACTTGATGACCTTGCTCCGGCGCTTGTCATCGGCGATGTCATAGGTGATGAGAAATCGACGGCGGGCCATGTGCTCATTCCACTCAACGGGTGATAATGCCTTGATAGGTGGGGATGTCGCGGCGCAGCCAACGGGCGAGGAGCTGGGCCTGCAGACGGATCATTGCCCGCCACGAACAGCGATAATCGAATAGCGGATGGGTCGCGAGTTGATCAAGACGGGTCTCGATGGCGGTGATCACCGTACTGTCGGCGATGAGCGGGCGGAATTCCTCCATCAGGTCAAGCGCCAGTGCCGGCCGGCCATGTCGTGGCTGGTGATAAAAGCCCCAAAAGGGATCGAGGCCAACCCCGGCCAGAGCCATGGTACATTCCTTCACCAGGATGGCATAGGCGAACGACAGGCAGGCATTCACCGGGTCGCGCGGCGGCCGACGGTTGCGGCCATTGAGGTCGAAGGCCGGGCAAGCGCCGTCTTTCGGACGCAACATGCTGGTGAAGGCTCTGAAATAGAGCGCCGCAATGGCCCCCTCTATTCCCAAGAGTTGCCCCAGATCAGCGGTTTTCTTCGCCTTGTGGATGAGGTCTGCAATGGCATTCAAGGCTCGTTCGGGCGATGGCTCAGCGTTGCGCCCCAGCATGGTGCGTTGGTTCTGGCCCTTGGCGGTGACGCCGCCGTTTCGTCGGGCAAGCAGATGCCGGCCAGCGAACATCCGTGACATTAGATCTCTGCCGGCTGTGGTTCGCCGGGCGACAATTCACACAGATCGAGCTTGCCCGTGAGGCCCAGATGATCGTCGGTGAGCGTCACCGAGCGCAGCACCGCCGGCGGATCCTCACCAGTCGGCGAGGGCAACGGCAATACGTCGTCGACGGCATCGACCCGACGATGGACCCATTTGCCGTCTTCGGTGAAATGATTATCAGCCCAACGGGCCTCGATGTGCACAAGATGGAACAGCCGCGGGCAATAGACGAACTCATTGAGCCTACGGGCCGGCAGAGGATCGCCGGGCCTGACACTTGTGGGGGGCATGCGTTGGTCTATGCTGTTGGTACTACCAGAGGTGTCCGCATGGCTAAACGCATCCGTGAGCCCATCGCTACCTACCATGTTGCACCTTTGCCTAGGCCATCGGTCGGAAAACGAGTGGCCCCGGCAGTCGGCAGCGGCGGGCCACATACGCAGATCATCGGCAGCGCCGCGCCTGGAATCCGGGCCAAACTGTTTGCGAATGGCCGCAGCCAAGCCGTGCGCCTACCCAAGGAATTCCGACTGCCCGGGGTCGAAGTCCTTATCCGCCGCGACGGAGACCGCGTGATTCTGGAGGCAGTACCCGATGTGCCGCGTGATGCCAACGGCTGGCCGGTGGATCTGTGGGAGTGGCTCGACCAGTTCAGCGACGATTTTTCGGACCCAGAACCGATGCCGGCTGGCTTGCTGCCACCCGAGGCCATTCCGTCGTTCGATGCGCACGCATCTCCAGCCCGCACATTGCCGAGCCACAAGCGCGCAGCTTCACCAAAACGGCGTACCCCATGAGCAGTGCGGGAATGGACCTCTGGCTGCTGGATACGAACACGATCAGCCACGCGATCCGGGGCGTGAATGGCGTACGCGAGCGGATACGCGCCCTGCCCCAGCAACGCCTGCGAGTGCCGGTGGTCGTCGTGGCAGAGCTGGAATACGGCAGCCTGAAGGCCCCCCATCCAGACCAATACCGCCTGCGTTGGCGCCGTTTCATCGACGGCATTGCCATCGTGCCTTTCGATGAACCAGCCGCCGTGGCGCATGCCCACCTGCGCCACGCGCTGCGCCACCAACCCATCGGCGAACGCGATCTGCTGATCGCGGCCATCGCCGTCGCCAACGGCCTGGGTGTGGCGACCGGCAACACCGCCGAATTCAAGCGGGTGCCGAAACTGAAGGTGGTGGATTGGGCGAGGTGACATCGTGGGCTTAGGCGTGGTGCGGTTCTGGGGAAACTGCCTCGAATAGTCCCAGCCCGAAATGACTACCGTAGCCTAAACAAATAGGACCTGCGATCGGTTCCGCGAAGGTCAGCTCCAGACACCAGGGCATGGTTGACGGTGGTTGCGAATGGCCGTTGGCCCGGTTGCGCAGGTAATTCAGAAAGCCCCGGCGGACCATTTCATCCCGACCCAGGTCTTTCACCTGGATGGGCTCAGGCAGATCGCGGCTGCGGCACTCCGCCAGGACTTGGCCGATGAGACTGTTTCCGCCATTGGGTTTCCGAAACCGGGGTGCAATGAAGGGCGTGCTGCTGGCCCAAGTCCGTGCGGTGCCCGTCGGAGCCAGTCCCAGGAGCGGCGGTAATTGATCGGTACGGTCGCGGAGCTGACGCACTAGGTCGTCACGCAAGCCCATCCCGGCACAGGTGACGACGATGCTCGGCAGGTCTTTGCCCCAGGTGTGTTCTCTGGTCGTTGGTCCCTGGCCCCTGGCCCCTGGCCTCTGGTCCCTGGCCCCTGGCCCCTGGCCCCTGGCCTCTGGTCCCTGGTCCCTGGTCCCTGGCCCCTGGCCCCTGGCCCCTGGCCCCTGGCCCCTGGCCCCTGGTCTCTGGCTCCTGGCCCCTGGCCCCTGGCCTCTGGTCCCTGGTCCCTGGTCCCTGGTCCCTGGCCCCTGGTCCCTGG
>JBILBP010000371.1:0-2872 GCA_044353645.1 Planctomycetota bacterium
CAGGACGAAGCGTGTGCGTCCGTGGCTGACCTTCTTGTCGAGCGCGCAATGCGCGGCCAGGGCCCGGGCCGTCGCCTGCGGCTCGCGCGCGGTGTACACCAGCGGCAGGCGATAGCGCCTCAGCAGGACATCCTGGCGCCGTGCCAGATCGTGGTCGGTCAGCACTCCCGCACGACGCGCCAGTTCGACGGCCATGCGCATGCCGATACCGACGGCTTCGCCGTGCAGAAAGCGCGTGTAGTTGGTCTCACGCTCCAAGGCGTGGCCGAAGGTGTGGCCGTAATTGAGATGCGCGCGCACCCCCTGTTCGGTTTCGTCTTCACCGACGTACCACGCCTTGAGCCTGCAGCTTTCAGCCACCGCATGCGCCACCGCCGCTGGCTCGCCACGCTCCAGCTCATCAGCGAACCGTTCCTGCCAGGCGAAAAACTGCGGATCGCGGATGACGCCATACTTGAGGATCTCCGCCAGGCCGGCGCGGTATTCGCGCGGATCCATGGTCGCGACCAGGGTCGGGTCGATGACCACCGCCACCGGCTGCTTGAAGGCGCCGACGAGGTTCTTCCCGGCCGCGGAATTGACGCCGGTCTTGCCGCCGACGCTGGAATCAACCATCGCCAGCAGGCTCGTGGGGATCTGCACGAAACGCACGCCGCGCATCCAACAGGCGGCGACGAAACCGGCGAGATCGCCGGACACTCCGCCGCCGAAACCGATGATGGCATCGCTGCGATCGATCTTGGCCGCCGCACAGGCCTGCCACAGACGTTCGGCGGTGGCCACCGACTTCGAGCCTTCGCCGGCGGCGAAGGTCGCGACGGTGACGGTCAAGCCGGCGGCGCGCAATGCGGTTTCCAGACGCGCGCCATGCAGGCGGGCGACGGTCTCGTCAGCGACCACCAGGACCTTGCCGCCGCTGAGCTGCGGCGCGATCAAGGCGCCGACGCGATCAAGGGCCCCGGCTTCGAGGGAAATGGCATAAGAGCGCTCAGCCAGCGCGACCGGAATCGTGATCATGACCAGACTTTACAGCAGCGGGCGATAAGGGACGAGTACATCGGAGAGATCGGGGTAGGCCTTGCGATCGCGGGTCACCAGCTTGAGGCCATGGGTGCGGGCGGTGGCGGCGATCAGACGATGAGCGAAGGTCCGCCCGCGCAAGCCGGCCGCCGCCCGCGCCACTTCCTCGTCGACCGCGTGTACACGCAAGGCGGTCAGCGCCGAGTCGAGGGCCTGCCACTCGGCATCGCCGCTAATGGTGTCGGCCAATTCGGCGAGGGTGATCACCGAGAGGTGCAGGTCATCGCGGGCATATTCGAGGAAATCGGCGGCCTGTTCGCTACCCATGAGGTAGTCGATGAAGACATCGGTATCGATCAGCAGTCCGCTCATGTGTCGTCCCTGTCGATGTCGCGCCGCAGCGGCAGATCCTTGCGGCCCTTCCACATGCCTTTGATCGACCTCAGCGCCTGCAGGCGATCCTCGGGCGTTTGCCGAGATAGGTATTCGTCGAACGCCCGCCGCGCGACGGCGCTGGCGGACTCGCCGGTACGGGCGGCGATGGCGCGCAGGGCGGTGACCTGATCAGCCGTCAGGAAGAGGGGCGTACGACGCATGGAGCTATACTCTAGGACCTTATCGGAAATAGGCGACTGTGGCTGTGGCTGTGGCTGTGGCTGTGGCTGTGGCTGTGGCTGTGGCTGTGGCTGTAACTGTGGCTGTGACTGTGGCCACTGGCTCTAGGGCTTGCTGGCACAGATGCAGGGCGAGGTCGCACAGCGCATACAACCATGCCCATACTTTTTCTCAACTGCCGAGGCCAGGTCGACGCCGGCAATGTTCGCCAAGCTGGTCAGCCACGCCACGCAGTCGGCGAATTCGCCTTCGAGATCGTGTTTATGCGGTTCGCGCAAGGCTTCCGCGAGTTCACCGACCTCTTCCATGAAGTACATGAAGGTCCCGGCGCTGCCACGGGAGACATCTTTGTGCCCATACGTCGACAAGAGCTGGGCCTGGAGCTCGGAGAGGTTCATGCGGACTGTTCCCAGGCTACAGCCAGACGTTGAGCGAGCTCGGCGAGTCCGGCCCCGGGTTGGGGATGGAAGCGGTAGCCGAGCGGGTCGCCCGGCCAGCGCGGCAGCACATGCCAGTGGACGTGGGGGACTTCCTGGCCGGCGACGGGGCCATCGTTGAGCACCACGTTGACCGCCGGGCAGGCGGTGACGCGCTTGATCGCGCGCGTCAGGCGGGCCAGCTGTGGCCCCATATCCTGAATGACGTCCGCTGGCAATTCGGCGAGATGCCCGACTTCCTGGCGAGCAATCAACAGGGCGTGAGCGGGAGCGCTGGGGCGGATGTCGAGCATCGCGCACCAGTGAACGCCACGGAAAATGAAGTTGCCGGGAATCTCGCCGGCGAGGATGCGGGTGAAAATCGTAGCCATGGCCCCAGTCAATCTCCAAGCGCCGGCGATGGAATGGCCAACGATCGTCCTGCGAAGAGCGTCCTGGCATTTGCCTCGCTGACGGGTCGGCCTATATTTGCGGCTCGCTTCAGGAGCCGCTTGTGAACCAGATCCCGGATCCCCTCTATCAGCAGATCGTTCCCGGGCTGAAGAAGGCCTGCCCGCGACTCACCGAGCTCGACCTGCGCGAGGCCCAGCAACGCATCGATCTGCTGACCGCCAAGATCCAGAATCGCCACTGGGTCAGCAAGGTCGTCGCCCGGCGCACGGTCCTGGCGCTGATGCAGCAGGCCGGCGCCGTCATCTAGGAGCCTGTCGAGAATAGGCGCCAGGAACGGGCTGGGAATTGGTTCGATCAGCTCGATTCCGGGGGTGCGGGCGACTCGCCCGCGTTCGCTGACGTGATAT
>JBILBP010000372.1:0-2853 GCA_044353645.1 Planctomycetota bacterium
GGTGATCGTCTTCCGCGAAACCCTGCCCGCGGAAAAGCGCACGCTGACCGCCGACCCCGGGCGGACCTTCAATGTCCTGCAGGTCATCGACCCCAGCCTGGGTGTGGGCGTGCCGCGCTTGAACCTCTGCTTCATGCTCTTCACCCTGTTGTTCAGCGGCATGGAGGCGACGTTGGTGTTCCTCGCCGCCCATCGCCTGGACTTCACGCCTGAAAATCTCGGCATGCTCTTCGGCGGTCTGGGACTGGGAGCGGCCTTCACCCAGGGGTTCTATCGTGGGCTGGTCAAACGCGTCGGCGTGCGGCCGATGGCTTTTATCGGCTTGGCGGCGCTGGCGCCGGGGCTGCTGCTCATCGGTCTGGTCGACTGGTTTCCCGAGCGCGGATTCCTCTTCGCCGGCTGTGGATTGCTGTCGATTAGCACCGGTCTGGTGTTCCCATCGCTGTCGACCCTGGTCAGTCTGGCCGGTGACCCGCAGCGCCAGGGCTGGGTCCTGGGAACCTTCCGTTCGGCGAGCGCGTTCGGTCGCGCGGCAGGGCCGCTGCTGGCGGCGATGATCTACTTCGTGTGGCGCCCAGGTGGTCCGTACGTGGTCTTCGCGGTTCTGGTGTCGTTGCCGATCATGCTCCTGGCGTTGACGCCGACACCGGCACCGGCACCGGCAAACCCCGGCCGTTAACGCTTCTTGGAGTTGTCGACGATGTGCGCGCCGAGGGTGTCCGCGACTTCGCGCACGCGATAGGCATGCTCGTCCATCGCCTGCACATAGACCCACAGGAAGTAGCCATCCTTGGATCGCGTCAGCTCAGCCTTCATCATGCACTCGCTATCCTGATAGCGGTAGGTGTAGGTGCCGCTCTTGGCGAAGCCGAGGTCACTGAAGTTGGTGTCGAAGTAATCGGCCTCTTCGGTGAAGTCGAGGACCTCACCGTCTGTAGGCGATAGCGCAAATTTCCGAACCGTGACAGTAGCCATGCTTCCTGCACTGTATCAGTTGAAACGCTCCCGAGCAAGTCCGGGCTGAGCCCTGGCTGCGGATCTTAGATTCCAAAACGTCCTCGAAATGCCCACAAACCTAACGCTGGATTGGAGATATAATAGATCCTCCGACCATCCACCTGGTTCCACCCATCCTTCAGGAGCGCAGGATCATAGAGCTTTTTCATCGTCGCGTGGTCGGCCCATTGGTAGCCGACGCCCTCGATTTCGGCCCGGCTGAGGCGCGCGGGGTCGGTGCAGTAGGTCACTCGGAAGCGCCCTTCGCTGGAGCCGTGGATGAGGTGGGCGGCGGCCGAGAGATTGGCGGCGAGGTCGGCGTGGTCGCGGACGGCGGCCATGATTTCGGGAGTCGTGCGATAGCCATACGCGCGGATCAAGCGATCGATTCGCGGATCTTCTCCGAAGCCTTTGAGGCCCGGTGCCAAGACGATCAGTTCGCCATCGGTCTTGATCGCCATACGCGTACGGTAGACGGATTTGTTGCCCAACCACGTGGTGTGAAATTCCTCGGGGTCGAGGTGGCAGACGACGGTCTCGGGTTCCTCGTCGAGGAGCCGGAAATTCACCTGCAGGGAGAGTTTGCACGCTTGCTCGAAGCAGTCGGTGCCGCTGCCGATGAACAGGCCGCGGGTGACCAGGCCATAAGCATCGGCGGCTTCGCCGGGCGCCGCCGGACCGACGACGGTGAGCACGAAGACGATGTCGAGGTGGCCGCAGAAGCGTGTCAGGCCTTCGTTGAGCAGGCGCCGCGTGGGCGTATCGGCCCGTCCCATCATGCGCTCCATGCCATAGGCGGCGCCGATGAAATGGCTTTCGTCGATGCCGGCCTTGCCGCCGCAGCCGACGAAGAGGTTCTTGGCGTGGTTGGCCATGCCTGTGACTTCATGCGGCACGACCTGCCCAATTGAGAGGATCAGATCGTGACCGCCTTCCCAGATCAGCTTGTTGAGTTGGGCTGGCCAGGGTTTGTTGTAGACGCCAGCGGTAGCCTGGTGCACGAACGCCGACTCGAGCTCGCCGACGGTGACCACGTCGTTGCGCCAATCATGGACGCGGAACAGGGATTCCGGAACCCCGGCGTACATCTTGCGGATCTGCGTCGAGGGCATCGGCACATGCGTGCCTAGTGCCGGCAGGACGTCGCGCAGGGCGGTGCCGAAATGCTCGTAGGTGTAACGGGTGATGATCCCCGAACGGCTGTTGAAGCGCGTGAAATCAGGCGGTACCGCCAGCACCCGTGAGCGCGGGCCGATGGCGCGATAGGCTTCTACCAGTAGGCGCTGGACCTCGGCATCGCTGATGACGGTGGTCGGAGAGCCGTGGGCAAGATACGTCGGCATGGTGGTCAGTTTCGCGGAGCAGGGGGGAACAAGGTGGCTTCGAGCCGGGCCAGCTCCTTGCGCTGACGAGCATAGGCCGCGACATGGACGGCACGCGGTCGTACGCTGCGACCCGCTACGGGCGCCGGCGCGGCCCCCAGCCGTTCGAGGGCGAAGACCGCCGCTCCGCGCAGACTGGTCTCCGGTTCATGGGCGGCGATCAACGGCATGCCGATGCAATCGGCGAGACGCTGGAAACTCGCCGGGGATTTCTGCAGCCCGCCGCCGACGATGAGGCGCAGGTTGCGCTGCGCTCCGGGCACCAGGGCGACGATGTTCGCCAAGCGTTGATAGGTGGCCTCGGTGATCGCCTGGAGGAGGTCGACGGCGGTGGTCGACTGGGTGATACCCAGCACCGTCCCGCTGAGATCTTCGCGCCAGCTCGGGGCGCGCTCGGCCAACCAGAACGGCAGGGCGCGCAGGCGAGGATGCGGCCCGGGGCGGGCGGCGAGTTCGCGTTCGAGGTCGGCTTCAT
>JBILBP010000373.1:0-2849 GCA_044353645.1 Planctomycetota bacterium
CCGAGCACGATCAGGATGCTGGCGAGGAGAAAGGACACCGGGTTGCAGTACGGTGGCTTTGTAAACCGGAATCCAGACGCCAGACGCCAGACGCCAGACTCCAGAGACCAGGCCCCAGACTCCAGAGACCAGGCCCCAGACTCCAGGTTCGAACCTAGAAAGCTGGCCCCTGGCCCCTGGCCCCTGGCCCCTGGCCCCTGGCCCCTGGCCCCTGGCCCCTGGCCCCTGGCCCCTGGCCCCTGGCCCCTGGCCCCTGGCCCCTGGCCCCTAACCCCTGCCCCCTGGCCCCTGATCGCTGTTAGGTTTTATAAAGGCTGCGGGTGGCAATCAGCGAGAGCCAGCTACCGTGCGCCCCGCCATGGACGCCGCCCCTGAGATCACCGACAACCGCTACCTGCACCCGCTGGTGATCGGCGGCATTCGCCTGCGTAACAACCTCTGCCTGGCGCCCATGGCCGGATTCACCAATGTCGCCTTCCGTCTGATCGCCAAGGAGGTCGGCGGCTGCGGCCTGGTGGCCACGGAAATGGTCGCGGCCCTCGGCAATCCCGGCACCGGCAACGAAAATCGCTTCCGCATCCTGACCCAGAATGTGCCCCAGGAGAAACCCCTGTCGATGCAGGTCTATGGTCGTGATCCGGAACTGTGCGCGGCGACGGCGGCGGCTCTGGATGCGGCCGGCGCCGATCTCATCGACCTCAATTGCGGCTGCCCGGTGAAGAAAGCCAAGCAGTCCGGTTGCGGGGTGGCCCTGATGCGCGAGCCGGAGCAGGTCGGGGCGGTGGTCAAAGCCATGCGCGCGGCTGTCACCCCGGGCAAGCCGGTGACGGTCAAGATGCGCCTCGGCTTCGACGCGCAGAACCGCAACATGCTCGACGTCGCCCAGGCGGCGATCGAAAACGGCGCTGATGCCTTGTTCGTGCACGCGCGCACTGGCGAGTCCAAACATGGCGTGCCGGTGGATCTCAGCGGCGTGCGCGAGGTCAAGGAACTCTCGTTGCGCCTGACTGGCGGCCGCGTGCCGGTGATTGCCAACGGCTCGATGGAGACCGCCGTCGCCATCCGCGCCGCCAAGGACGAAGGCCTCGCCGATGGTTATCAGATCGGCCGTGCCGCCTGCGGCGATCCGTGGTTGTTCCGCAACCTCATCGCCGAGCTCACCGGCGGCGAACAGTACAGCCCTACCTATGGCGAGCGCCGGGCGCTGTTGGCGCGGCATTTCGAACTGATCTGCGAACTGTTCGGTGCCGAACGCGGCGTGCGCGTGATGCGCAAGTACACCTTCTTCTACTGCAACGGCCTGCCTGGGGTGCGCAAGTTCCGCGATCGTTTCCAGCGCATCGAATCCTCCGTCGCGTTTTACCAGCTGATTGATGATTTCTTCAGCCACCTCGAACGCGGCGAAGCCGAAGGCGTCGCTGAACATCTGAATCTGTTCGAGCGCCACGACAGCGATGCCGGTGAGGAGCACTGATGTCTTCGTCGCCGGCGACCGCCGTCACGGTGGTGCCGCAGAACATCGAGAAACTGCCGCTTTATCATTGGCGACCGGGGGCACGGCTACTCGCGGTCGGCAGTCGCGATGGGGCAAGCTTCGCCGGCGATCCCCAAGCCGATCGCAACACTTTCCAACGTCCGCTGAGCGTCGAGCTGCTGCGCACGGCGGTGGCCAAGCAGGGCCTCGATGGCTTGGCCTTGAGCTGGGCGGCGACGTTGCAGCAACCGGCCGGCGTCGCCGTTGCGCTCGCCGCTGAGCCGGCGGCGCTGGTGGTGGCGACGCCTGCCATCGGCGATCCCGATCTGCTCGAGCGCCTGCTGCCGGTGGTCGACGCCTGGCTGCTGCTGGTCACCAGCGTCGATCCGGCGCCCTTGGCGGCGCGCATCCTCGCTGCCGGGCGGCACGTCGAGGTCGTCATCGGCCTGGTCGATGAACGCGTGCCGACGCACGACTGGTCGCGCGCGGCGGCGCTGCATCTCTGTGCGCGGCGACCGGCGGAAGCCGACAACCTCGATGCCTGGGCGCTGGCGGCGCGGGCGCAGCTGCCGGCAACGGCATTCGTCTACGACGATCACCACCAGCACACCGCCTGCCCAGCCTGCGGCGAGCGCCTCATCTGGCGTCACAGCGGGCGCAGCCGCATCGATGCCCAGCGCGTGCCCGGCGGCCTGGCCTGCAACGCCTGCCAGACGGTGGTAGCGGTGGTCCCATGAGCCTGGAGGCGCTGCGCAGCGGGCAGCTTCACGGCGCGACGCGGGTCGCTCTCCAGGCCGGGCTGACGAGCCTGCCCAGCGAGCTGTTTGCGCTCGCGGATACGCTTGAGATCCTCGACCTTTCGCACAACCAGCTCAGCGAGCTGCCGGCGGATCTGGCGCGTTTGCGGCGGTTGAAGATCCTCTTCTGCTCTGGCAATCGCTTCACGCGGCTGCCGGAGATCCTCGGTGAATTGCCGGCGTTGTCGCTGATCGGATTTCGCGGTAATCAGATCGCCGAGATTCCGCCAACGGCCTTGCCGGCGACGCTGCAGTGGCTGATCCTCACCGACAACCGTCTGCGGGAACTGCCGCCGGCGCTGGGTGGCTGTACGCGGCTGCAAAAATGCGCCCTCGCCGGCAATCAGTTGGCGAGCCTGCCGCCGGAAATAGCTGCTTGCGGCAACCTCGAATTGCTGCGTTTGTCCGCGAACGCGTTTGTCGACCTACCGCAGTGGCTGGTGGAATTGCCGCGTTGGACATAGCCGGCCGCCCCGGCCATACGGGCGCCCTGTACGCTCTACGTCTCTAGTACTGCCGACGCTGTCGAACAGCCAATGCTGCCGTGGCCCCGCACGTGAATCCCCACGGGCCGGGCC
>JBILBP010000374.1:0-2830 GCA_044353645.1 Planctomycetota bacterium
TGGGCCGGCAGCAGATCCCGCGTCACGAGCATCCGCGATTCGGCATCGATATCTTCGAGTGCATCGTAGTAATCAGCGAGTCCGATGTCCTCGCCTTGTTCGAGCGCGGAGATGACCAGGGTCTTGCTCAAAATCGCCGCTCCGTACTCGATGATCTTGCTGAATCCCACTCACAGGCCGCTTTCCATGGTCGGCTTGCCGCCGAGTTCGATGATGCGATTGGCGAGGATAGTTACGCGAAGAGCGTGTGAGACCTTGCTAGCGCGTAATTCGTCGGCGTTGTTGTCCTCGAGGTGGGTATGCGCTTTGCCGTAGATCTCGACGGCGGAACGTTCACCTTTGCAGGAGGCTGTTGCGGGTGCGGATGACTTTGTCATGGGAAACAGAAGAGGATGAAGACCTGGTCAGGGTATGGATCCTTGGGGAATGATGGGTATGAGAGCTGGTGGCTCAGGCATGAACCGGATTAGCGCTAGGTATTTCATGGGTGTCCGTCCGCGCGTACGGGCTGCAGTGGCAATGGAAACCCCATACCGCGCCAGAAATCGCCGCCCCCATGCCCGCTATCATGATGAAGAAGCCGATGAGCGCCGCCTGGGTGGTGCGTCGTTTGACCGTGGTGGCGACTTCGAGCGCCGTTTGTTTGGCGTGGTCCTTGGCGGTTTGGTAGCGTTGCATGTTCTCATTCCAGGTGCGCTGCCATTGCTCTATGGTCAACTGCGCGCCCCCGATCGTGATGCCGAGTTGACTGGCAACGAGCTGGTTGACCTCATTGCGTTCTGGCTCGCTCAGTCCCTGGCTGTTCATGGTGAAGGCCTGGTTCATCAGCTGCATGAGGCGTGAGCGTTCACGGTAACGGTTTTCATTGATCGGTTGCGCGGTTTGATTTTCCCCTTGCCCGTCGATGCGCGTCATGCCGTCCTCGAGTTCCTGGCGGATGTTGTTCCACGATGGTATGACGTCGTCGGTCACCGCCGGCAGCGCGGCGGAAATGCCCTGACCGAGAAGCGACCAGGCGCCGTTGGTGAGCAGGCCCAGGGACACCGTGGTGAGCCAGGCGGTAAGCAGGGCCGCCAGTCCCCATACCAGGGCGCCGTGGACTGCGGCTTCGATATTGGTGCCATGTCGCTTCATACGCCCACTTACCCAGCCGCCAGCGAAGATCGACAGCAAGGCGCAGACCAGCCAGGCGATGGCGGTCCCGGCGGCGATGCCGGCTCCGGATGAGGTTCCATCGGTGGGCTCGTACATGGCCAGACCGGAACCGAGGCAGAGTTCTGAAAGAGCGATCTGGATCGCAACGGCGATCACTCCGCCAGCGATGACCGCGCCCCACGACACCCACGGTGACGGAGCGAAGTGAGGAGCGGTGACGGGAAGAGGGATAGGCGAAGAAATCATGGAGGCCTCAGCAAGGTGAGTGGAAGGTGTATCGAGGACGAGACGGCGGATACATGGCATCGCGCATGCCAAACGAATTCGGCGGTGAGCTGCGCATGATGCTGCAAAGTCGTTGATAAGTCCTGAATCCTCGTGCGCATTGAGTGAGATCGGTCCCCTGTCCAGGGCTCTCGAGCACCACGCAAGCTCGTGTGCGGGTGTCGCGAGGCCAGTCCGTGGAGCAGGTTTGGACGTGGTGCGCTAATGGCTTGCCGACGTCGCCCAGAGCTATCGGCTGATCGTTATATGGCACAGTGCTCGCATGCAGCGGTCATGACGTCAACTCATCCCGCGCAGGTGCTGATCATCGATAGCGACGCCCGGCGGCGCCCGGCGATCATGGCGCGGATGCGGCGGATGGGCCTGCTCCCGCGCATGACCGAGACCTTGTCCGGTGCGACGCTGCTCATCGGTGAAACGCTATTCAAGGCCGTGCTGATCGCTCGCGAGCAGGCCACCGAGCAACAGGCCACGGCGATGACCGGCCTGCTGTGCGCCGATCCGACTCTGCCGGTCTACGTGATCGATGGCAATCCATCTCCGGAGATGGCAGTCTATTGTCTCAAGCACGGCGCCACCGGCTATGTGCCTTTTCCTGCCCGTCGTGGAGCTTTCCGTAAGTTGCTGGCGCCGATGCGTACGTCAAACGACGGTCAAACCTCAGCCTGGGCGAAGATGGCCCTAACGCGCTCGCCGTTGATGCGGCGGCTGATCGGCGAAGCGCGCCGGGCGGCGCTGACTTCGATCCCCATCCTCATCCGTGGCGAGACCGGCACTGGCAAGGGCTTACTCGCCCGCGCTATCCATGAGGTCGGCAATCGCCGCAGCGATCGTTGCGTCACTGTCGACTGCCCCAATCTCGGTAGCGAACGCCTGATGAGCGAGCTCTTCGGTCACGTGCGCGGTGCCTTCACCGATGCCAGTCATGATCACCCCGGCAAGGTCGCCATGGCGGCCGGAGGTACGCTGCTGCTCGATGAGGTCGGCGAGCTGCCGCGAGCGGTGCAGGCCATGCTGCTGCGGTTCCTGCAGGATCAAACTTATGAACGGGTTGGCGATCCACGGGCGCGAACCGGTGATGTGCGGATCATCGCCACCAGTTCGCGCGACCTCAGCCAACTGGTTCAGAAGGGATTTTTCCGAGAAGATCTCTATTACCGTCTAGCGGTGATCGATCTCGAACTGCCGCCATTGCGCGAGCGCAGCGAGGATATCGAATGTATCGCACAGACGCTTCTCGATGGTAGCGGACGAGAAAGCGGACGAGAAAGCGGACTGGAAGACGGACTGGATGGTAGATTGTTCGATCGAGGAACTGTGGACGAGAGCCAACGGCGCATCTTCACCGCCGATTGTCTCGCCAGCCTGCGGGCGCATCCGTGGCCGGGCA
>JBILBP010000375.1:0-2829 GCA_044353645.1 Planctomycetota bacterium
ACCTGCACGGAGCTCGCCGCCGCGCCGGTCGACTTGGCCGATGATCCCGCCCACCAGCGGATGCTGCAGCGTTCCGCAGAACTCCGCCGGCGGCTGGATGCCTTTCTGCTCGAGGTCGCGACCTTGGCCAAGCGCCACAACGCCTTGGAAGTCGCCTTCATGACTGCCTGCCGCCGCGCCCGCATCGGCGGCGGGGTCGGCTCGGCGGCGACGCCCCAGATCTCCCTGCCGCTGCGCGAGCGCCTTGCCTCGGCCACCGCCCAGCTCAAGACTGCCGAAGAATCCTGGCTCAAGATCCAGCACTCTTCAGCATATCAGGATACCGGCCTGGGTGGACAACTGCTCAATCACGGCCTGCTGCTCTTCGCTCATCTTCTCGCCGCCGGCCTGGCCTGGCTGGTCTTTCCGCAAGCCTTGCTGGGGATCGCTGTTTTAGGAGCAGCCTTGCAATTCCTGGTGCCCTTGCGCACGCGCGGGCAGCGACGCCGCCTGGCGGCGCATCTCGCCAAGATCCGTCCGCAGCTGGCGAACCTCGGCGGAATGCTGCAGCAGCTCGAACGAGCCGGGCGCACTGAACTCGATCCGCAAGGCCCGATGCAGCCGCGCGTCGAACGCCTGCTAAACGCCGAACAGGAGCGCGTCGCCGAACAAGAGCGGCTGCGTGCCGCCTGCGAAACCGCCATCGCCACGATCCGCCGTCGCGAACAAACCGTACGTGAGCGGATCGAAGCCCGCCGCGAGAGCGCCGAAACTGTCTTCCGCCGGACCACCGAAGCCGCCAGCGCCAGCCATCGGGCGGAGATCGAGGAGCGCTTAGCCTCCCTGGAGTGCGCCACTGCCGCCAGTCGCACCGCTGACGATCGCGCCTGGCTCACGCGCCGTGGCGAATGCGCGAGCCAGTGGCTCGCGGCCGTCGACGCCGCGCAGGCCTATGCCAGCGCATGCCGGCAGGAGATGGCCGCCCGGCACCACCCATGGGATGACCCCCTGTGGTTGCCGTGGAGGCCACCGATGACCTTCGCCTCGGAACTGCCGTTGGGGCAGATGCAGCTCACGCTGAGTGCCTTAGCGGCGAAGGCGGGGGCCGCCGATAAAGCCCCCACGATCAGCGTGCCGGTGGCCTTAGCCTTCCCCTACCCGGCCGCACTGCTGGTACGCGTGAATCCCAGCACCCGCGCCGCCGGCCTGAGTCTGATCCAACAGTTGCTCCAGCGCGCGCTGGTGGCCTTCCCGGCGGGAAAAATGCGCTTGCGGCTGATCGATCCGCAGGGCCTGGGAGAAAGCTTCTCGCCGCTGCTGGATCTCGCCGAGCATGATGAATCGCTGCTCGGCGATGGCGTCCTCAACGAGACCGTGGCCATCGAGCGCGGCCTCGAGGACCTCGTGGCGCATCTCGAGACAGTGATCCAGAAACGCCTGCGCGGGCGCTATGCCACGCTCCAAGACTACAACCGTGAGGCCGGCGAATTGCAGGAGCCGCTGCGTCTGGTGGCGGTTGCCGATTTCCCGGCGGGCTTCAGCGAACGCGCCCTTGAGCGGCTGAACCTGCTGATCCGCACCGGGGCCCGCTGCGGGGTGCATGTCCTGCTCATGCAGGATGAGCGCCGACCGCTGCCGGCGGACTTCGACCTCGCCTGGTTTGGCCGCGCCGGGCTGATCCTGCGCAGCCAGCACGGACGTCTGCAGCTCGAACGCGAGGATCTCCAGGAGTGGTCCTTCACGCCCGAGCCGACCGTGCCGCCGAGCTTGCAGCAGCAGCTGCTGACCATCGTCGGCAACGCTGCCGACGGCGCGCAGCGCATCGAACTGGGCTTCTCTACGGTGGCTCCCGGCGAGACCGAAATCTGGTCGAAATCCTCGGCCAAGGGCGTCGCCATCCCGCTCGGCAAGCGCGGCCCAGAGCGCCTGCAGATGCTTGAACTGGGCCGTGGCACCGCCCAGCACGTGCTCATCGGCGGACGTACCGGCTCGGGCAAGTCGACGCTCCTGCATGTGCTGATCACCAGCGCTTCGCTGTGGTATGCCCCGAGCGAGATCGAGTTCCACCTCATCGACTTCAAGAAGGGCGTCGAGTTCAAGGGCTATGCTACCAATCGCCTGCCGCATGCGCGGGTGGTGGCGATCGAAAGCGATCGCGAATTCGGCCTGAGCGTGCTCCGTCAGCTCGATCGCGAACTCACCAGCCGTGGCGAAGCCTTCCGCGCCGTCGGAGCCCAGGATCTCGCCGCGCATCGCGCCGCCGGGAGAACCCACCTCCCGCGCATCCTGCTGATCATCGACGAGTTCCAGGAGTTCTTCACCGAGGACGATGCCATCGCCCGCGACGCGGCCCTGCTGCTCGATCGCTTCGTGCGCCAGGGCCGCGCATTCGGCGTGCACGTGATCCTCGGCTCGCAGACTCTCGCTGGCTCGTATTCGCTGGCGAAAAGCAGCCTTGGGCAGATGGGCGTACGCATTGCCCTGCCCTGCAACGAAGCCGATGCGCATCTGCTGCTCAATGAGGACAACGATGCCGCGCGGCTGCTGACGCGTCCCGGCGATGCCGTGTACAACGATCAAGCCGGCATGGCCGCCGGCAACAGTCCGTTCCAGGTCTGCTGGCTCTCCGACGAGCAGGAGGCCGGCTACGTCAAACCCCTGGCGGTGCGCGCGTCGACCTCTGGCTGGCGCCCCCTGCAGCCGCCGGTGTTCTTCGAAGGGAGCGCCCCCTCGGACCTCAGCGAGATGCCGCCGTCGAGCAACCCCCAGGCGCTGTGGGTCGGCCAATCGAGTTCGCTGAGCGGCGCGGCGATGGTGCCGTTTGCGCCCTCGGCAGGCGGTAATCTTCTG
>JBILBP010000376.1:0-2793 GCA_044353645.1 Planctomycetota bacterium
CTTGGCGTAGTGGGCCATCGCAGAGTTCGGTGATCGGCGTGCCCGAGACATAGGCGGTCATCAGCAGGGTGCGCGTGCCGACCGCATCGCCGTTGATCAGCGTCTGGTACAGACGCTCGGTGAGGCTTTCAGGCTTTTCCTGGATAATCGCGGGCAAGCCCAGGGGGTGCGAGTCGACAATCTGGTGGTGGCGCTCGCGAATGAAGCGCACCGCTTCGGCAAGGGTCACCCGGCGGTGACCACCGGTGGTGCGCATGGCCTGGATCTGCCCGCCATCGATCCAGCGCTTGAGCGAGGACTCGCTGGCACCGATGACGCGTGCGAGCTGCTTCGGGGACAAGACCTGGGTCATGGACTCGGGATGGACCTCAATGGGCTGATGCATGTTCTGTAATATCGTTCATTTCGTTCATGCTCAAGATGATTTTTGGAACAGAGAGCTCATAAGTCATGATTTCAGGGCTTGACTTGAATGAATTGAAAGAGTCAGTGGAGTGACTCAAAAGGTTTACCTATGTCGCACACGTTCATTATCGTCGGCCTCGCGGCTCTCGTGGCGGTGATCGTTACCGCTTGTCGCGCATCAACCGCTGAGGTTCCCGCGACGGGGGCCAAGAGTCCCCTCGAATTCACCCTGAAAGCCAACGACGGCAGTGATTTCCCGTTATCTCAACTCAGCGGCAAGGTGGTTCTGCTGGTGAACACTGCCTCGAAGTGCGGATACACCAAGCAATATGCCGGTTTGCAGAAGCTCTTCCTGACCTATGGCGAGCGCGGCTTGGTGGTGGTCGGCATCCCGTCCAATGATTTCCTCGGCCAGGAACCGGGCACCGACAGCGACATCAAGGAGTTCTGTCAGCGTAACTTCGGGGTCACCTTTCCGCTGATGGCGAAAGTCGCGGTCAAGGGCGAGGCCCAGGCCCCGCTCTACCGCTATCTCACGGTTGAAAGTCCCTTTCCCGGCAAGATCTCGTGGAATTTCAACAAATTCCTGATCGGTCGCGATGGCCAGCTGCTAGCTCGGTATGGTTCGAACACGGCGCTGGATGACGAGGGCTTGAAAAAGGCGCTCGAAGCCGCTTTGGAAGCGCAAGTGCCTGTCTCCTCAGTGCCTGCAACTGAAGCGGCAAAATAAGATGGAAACTAGGAAACCAAAGTTTAATTTTTAGTTTCCATGCGCATCGCCATCATCGGAACCGGCATTGCCGGCATGACCGCCGCCTGGCTGCTGCAACGGCAGGCCGGCGAGCACGACATCACCGTCTACGAATCCGAGCCTCGCATCGGCGGACATACCAACACCGTTTCCGTTGCTCATGGCGGACGGACGTGGGCGGTGGATACCGGCTTCATCGTCTGCAATGATTGGACCTATCCCAACTTCCTGGCCCTGATGAAGACCCTCGGCGTGGCTTTGCAGCCGACGACGATGAGCTTCAGCATGCGCGATGAAGGCAGCGGCATCGAGTACGGCGGCAGCACCATCAACAGCCTCTATGCCCAGCGCGGCAATTTTTTCAGCTGGTCGTTCCAGCGCATGGTCCGCGAGATCCTGCGCTTCAATCGCGAAGCCGTCGAGCTTCTGCAGGCCGAGGATGCCGATCCCCTGGCCGAGATCCCCTTGGCCGACTACCTCGCCAGCCGCGGTTATCATCAGGAGTTCATCGATCATTACCTAGTGCCCATGGGTGGCGCCATCTGGTCGAGCTCGCGGGCCGCAATGCTGCGCTTTCCGGCGCGCTTCCTGGTGCGCTTCATGCACAACCACGGCATGCTCTCGGTCAACGCCCGCCCGCAGTGGCGGGTCGTCACCGGCGGCTCGCGGACCTATGCCGAAGCCCTCACGCGGCCATTCCGCGAGCGCATCCGCACCGCCCAGCCGGTGCTCGGCGTCAGTCGTCAGGATGGCCAAGCCTGGGTGCGCACGAGCGCTGGCAGCGAGGGCTACGATGCCCTGGTGATGGCCTGTCACGCCGACACCGCCCTGCGCCTGATCGATCAGCCGAGCGCCGCCGAGCGCGATATTTTGCGCTGCTTCCCCTATCAGGAGAATCTCGCGGTGCTGCACACCGACGAGAGTTTCATGCCCCGTTCACGGCGCGCCTGGAGCGCCTGGAACCATCACGTGCCGGTCGATCGCGAACGGGCCGTGGCGGTGACCTACGACATGAATGCCTTGCAGGGCCTGGACGCTGATTGCCGCTTCCTGGTGACCCTCAATCCGCATCGCGAGGTGCGTGGCGCGGTGCTCAAATCGCAGGTCTACGAGCATCCCTTGTTCACGCCCGAGTCGCCGGCCGCGCAGCGTCGCCATGGCCAGATCAACGGCGTCGATCGCCTGTATTTCGCCGGTGCGTATTGGGGCTACGGCTTCCACGAGGATGGCGTGCGCAGCGCCTTGGCGGCAGTTAAGCCGTTGACTGCCTCGACGATCACCAGCCCTGCGGCGGTACCGAGGTGAACAGCGCTGTCGCCAGCGGGCGGGTCAGCCATCGGCGGAGCTGGCCGATGGCGCATGCCTTCACCTATCGCACCGGCTGGTTGCTGATCGATACCCGAGAGGCCGCCCTTGCTCTCGATCGCGGCTGGTGGTGCGGATTCCGCCGCCCGGCAGTGGTCCGCTTCCATCGCCGGGATTTTCTCGCCGGCGTCGATGATCTCGACAGCGCCGTGCGTGATCGGGTTGAGGCCGAACTCGGCCAGCGTCCGCAGGGCGCTATCCAGGTGCTCACCAACCTGCGCATGGTCGGGCACTGCTTCAATCCGGTGAGCTTCTATTTCTGCCGTGACGCT
>JBILBP010000377.1:0-2790 GCA_044353645.1 Planctomycetota bacterium
GTCCGGTCCGTCCGTGCGCGCCGAGGTTCCCCCGCACCTCCGCGAGCTGGAGCACAACCTCAAGCTGCTGTTCGGGACCACGGTCAAAGTCAAAGAGCAGGCCGGTGGCAAAGGCACGATGACCGTCTACTTCCACAGTCGCGATCATTTCCAGCGCATGATCGCGCTGCTGGCGAAAATCATGGAACAGGGCGGGCGCCCCGGCGCGTGATCTCCTAGGAGGCACGTCGCCGGCCGGGGGCCCGGGCTGGAGCCTTAGCCGGAGTCGAGCCGAGCAGCCCGGCAGCGATCAGGACCTCATCGAGACGTTGCACGAAGTGCACCTCGATGCCGTCTTTGACCAGACCGGGTAGTTCGTCGTAGTCGCGCTCATTGGCCGCCGGCAGAAGCACCCGGGTGAGGCCACTGCGTTTGGCGGCGACCAGTTTTTCACGGACTCCGCCAATCGGATAGACGCGACCGGTGAGGGTCAATTCCCCGGTCATACCCAGGCGTGGGACGACCGCCTTGCCAATGGCGAGCGAGAGCAGGGCGGTAGCGATGGTCACTCCCGCCGAAGGGCCATCTTTTGGCGTCGCTCCGGCAGGTACATGAACGTGGACGACGTGGGTGTCGAACCATCCCGGAGCGATGCCCAGGCGCTGGCCATGGGTCATCAGGAAGCTGCGTGCCAGGCTGGCGCTTTCCTTCATGACTTCGCCGAGCTGGCCGGTGAGGATCAGCGAGCCCTTCTCGGCAACGCTGGCGACGGCTTCGACCTCAAGGGTGGCGCCGCCCATGTTGGTCCACGCCAGGCCGGTGACCACACCCGGCAGGGGTTCGGCGAGCAGCGCATCGTCGCGCATGTGCGGCTTGCCGAGGTAATCCTTCAGCGTTTCGGGAGTGATCAGGCGTTTGCCGGTATCGCCTTCGGCGCAGGCCTTGGCGATCTTGCGGCAGATCTTGGCGATCACCTGTTCGAGCTGGCGGACGCCGGCCTCGCGGGCGTAATCGCGCACCAGAGGCGTGAGCGAGGCCTTGCTGAAGGTCACCTGACGGCGCTTGAGGCCGTGCGCCGCGCGCTGCTTGGGGATCAGATGATCGGCGGCGATGACCCGCTTTTCCGCCTCGACATAACCGGCCAGGCGGATGATCTCCATGCGATCGCGCAGGGCCTCGGGGATGCCGCCGAGGTCGTTGGCGGTGCAGATGAACAGTACCTGCGACAGATCGACGCGCACATCGAGGTAATGATCGAGGAAGTCCTTGTTCTGTTCGGGGTCGAGGACTTCGAGCAGGGCTGATGACGGATCACCCTGCAGTCCGTGCGCGAGCTTATCGATCTCATCGAGCATGATCACCGGGTTCATGGTCCCGCAGCGCTTGAGCGCCTGCACCGGTTTGCCGGGCAGAGCTCCGACATAGGTCCGGCGGTGGCCCTTGATCTCAGCTTCATCGCGCATGCCGCCCAGCGAAAAGCGGAAGAATTTCCGTCCCAGGCTGCGCGCGATCGAGGCCCCGATCGAGGTCTTGCCGGTGCCCGGTGGCCCGACCAGGGCGATGATCCCGCCGCCGCGATCGGCCTTGAGCTTGCGCACGGCGACGAACTCGGTGATGCGATCCTTGACGTCTTCCAGGCCATAATGATCGGCATCGAGATCGGCACGAAGAGTGGAAAGCTCAAGGTTGTCATTGCTGGTGATGCCCCAGGGCATGTCGGTGAGCCATTCCAGACGCGAGCGGGTCACCCCGTATTCGGCAGAATTAGGCTCGAGCATCTGCATTTTACGCAGTTCCTCTTCGATCACCTGTGCGCTCTCGGGGCTCAAGCCGGCCTTCTTGGCCTCGGCGCGTTCGCGGATGCGCTTGACGTCGAGGCTCTTGTCATCGGTTTCCAGACCGAGCTCGGACTTGATCGCCTTGAGCTGTTCGTTGAGGAAGAACTTACGTTGATGCTCGCCGATCTTGCCTTCGATCTGGCCCTGGATCTTGGTCTTCAGCTGCGCCAGCTGGCTTTCCTTGGCCAACAGCAGCAGGACTTTCTCCATGCGCGGAACCACCGGAACGGTCTCGAGGATCTGCTGCAATTCCTCGCGCTTGGCGGTGGTTAACGAGGCGGCCATGTCGGCGAGGCGCGAGGGCCCGTCAAGATGGTTGAAGTTCGCCAGCACCAGGCGGATCTCATCGGCGAATACTGGATTATGCTGCACCAGATCCTTGAGCGCGGTGACGATGGCCATGGCGCACGAGCGCACCAGCGGATCGGCGGCGTCGACACCCGGGCGCAGGGCTTCGCCGGTGACCAAGATGTGCGGCGTGGTCGCGACCACCGTCGACATGTGGAAGCGGGCGATGACCTGGGCGAAGACCTGCAGTGCCCCCGAGTCGACCACCTGATGCTTGATGACGCGGGCGATGGCGCCCATCGGCTGGAGCATCTCGGCACTGTAAGTGCCAGCATCTTCGAGGGCTTCGCGGGTCATGAAAAAACTGACATAACCCTGATGATGATCGATGGCGGCTTTGACGGCGGCGGTCAGGCGGCCGGCCGGAATCACCAGTGGCAGCATCATTGAGGGGAACACCGGGCGCTGATTCAATGGCAAGGCGATGACCGTGGTCGGCAGCGTCTCGTCCGGCTTGCTAGGCGGTTGCGAATTCAGAGCAGCGGGTCTTTCCAGGCTCTGCGGATGGTCATCGGCAACGATCTCGGCGTCTTTTTCGGGATGCTGGGCATCGGTCATGGGCTCGCTCCGGGTCGAATTGACTGCAATAACGGATAACACGATTGCTGTCGCATGGATCGTGCCA
>JBILBP010000378.1:0-2785 GCA_044353645.1 Planctomycetota bacterium
GCCCTGCCTGACCCGACCTTCCCAGACGTGACCTGGAAAGGACGGATCTGAACCACGATGGAATGAAAGTTGCTCACCCTCCGTAAAATCGGGGTGGGAGATTCCGGTGGAACTCTGGGCGATACAGCAGAGTGGGAGGCCTGCGGATGGGCGGAGGCATGGTCAGAAATCTCGGAGGGCGCATTGAGATCAGCGGCGTGAGCCTGGTTGGCGGCAGTGACCGTGGAAACCTGCATGGCTGACTCCCTTCAAGCAAACGTGCCATGGTGACCTCGCAAAAGCAGAGGTTCTCCAGTCAGAAAAGCACATCATGAGCCAATTCGCAGATTGACGCTGATACGGCAACCTCGCATGTCTGTAATCGTTCTCGGATTCGCACTCATTTTTGGCCGGAGGCTGCTCCCAAGAGTGCATTCGACCGTTCGCAGGCCACTCGCGATGTTGATCACCGGGCCCGTCTTCGACCTTGCCCTGGGAATTGTCGCGGCACCATCTTTGCCCCCTGCTATGCGCATCTTCTCTGGTAACGCCAACCGTCCGCTCGCCCAGGCCATCGCCGATCATCTTGGCATGCCGCTGGGCGAAATGCATTGTGGCCGCTTCCCTGACGGCGAAATCAAGGTCGAGATTCAGGACGACGTGCGCGGAGCGGACATCTTTGTCGTCCAGCCCACCACCAGCAATGACTTCCTGATGGAGCTGCTGGTGATCTGCGACGCCCTGCGTCGGGCTTCAGCCAACCGCATCACCGCCGTGATTCCTTATTTCGGCTATGCGCGGCAAGACCGCAAGCATCAGGGACGCGTGCCGATCACCGCCAAGCTGGTCGCCAACCTGATCACCGCCGCCGGTTTCCATCGCCTTCTGACCGTCGATCTCCATGCCCAGCAGCTGCAGGGCTTCTTCGATGTTCCGGTGGATCATCTCACCGCCTTCCCGGTGCAGGTTGAATACCTCAAGACGCTGCGCCTGATCGATCCGGTAGTGGTCAGTCCCGATACCGGCTCGATCAAGCTCGCCGATAAGGTCGCCAAGGAGCTCGGCGCCAAGCTCGCGATCATCGACAAGCGCCGCACCGGCGACAGCAAGACCGAAGTCGCCAATGTCATCGGTGAAATCGGCAAGCGTCCGGCGATCATCGTCGACGACATGATCACCACCGCCGGCTCGATGACCAACGCCATCCGCACGGCCCGGGAATTCGGTGCCACCCGCGTCATCCCGATGACCACCCACCCGGTGCTCTGCGGCGATGCCTTCGAGCGTCTCAGCGACGTCAAGCTCGATGAGCTGGTGATCACCGACACCATCCCCCTCAAGCGCCGCTTTGCCGAATTGCCCGTCAAGGTGCTGTCGGTGGCGCCGCTGCTGGGCGAAGCCATCAAACGAATTCATACCAACCAGTCGGTGAGTTCGCTCTTCAAGTGAAGAACGATCGCCGGCATCCACGGGAATGCACTGTTCTCTGAACAGCAAAGTGAGTACCCACATGAGCAAGAACCTCCTCTCCTTCACCGCCACGCCGCGTACCAGCACCGGGGGCTCCGCCACCCGTCTGCTGCGCGCCGAAGGCAAGGTCCCGGTGACCCTGTCGCGTCCCGGCAAGCCCAGTGCCCATCTGGTATTCGACAACAAGTCGGCTGAAGATGTGGCGCACAACGTCGTGCATCTGTTGAACCTGACCGTCGGCGGCGAGACCGTTACCGCCCTCAAGGGCGCGATCTCGCGTCATTGCATCAAGGACAACATCGAACATCTCGACCTGATCCAGGTCGATGAGCAGTCCGAGATCAAGGTCGACGTCAACGTCACCCCCGACGCTCGCAACTGCCCCGGCGTCAAGGCTGGCGGAATCGTCGAACAGCGCCTGCGCAAGGTGAAGGTCAAGTGCAAGGTCAATGGCATCCCCGATGCCATTGGCCTGAACCTCGACGATGTACAGATCATGCAGACGGTCTACGCCGACAAGCTGATCATGCCCAAGGGCGTCTCCCTGCTCACCAACCCCAAGTTGCCGGTGCTGTCGGTGGTGATCACCCGCGGCATGGCCAAGACCGCCGAAGCCGCTACCGACGCGGCCGCCGACCCCAAGGCTGCAGCCAAGCCCGCAGCTAAAGCCGCTGCTCCGGCCGCGGCTGCTGGTGCCAAGCCCGCTGCCGGCGCCAAGCCCGCCGCGGCGGCTCCTGCCAAGAAGAAGTAAGCCGCTCGGCCTGGATCTCCAGGTCATCGCGCTTTTCCGGGAACCAGGCACTACGGTGCCTGGTTCTGTTTTTTTTGCAGCCTTCTAGCAAGCTCCGCGCATGGCTTTTGCCAGCGGGCACACGATGGCCCGCCTGATCAAGGAGGCCGCTGGCCTCTCTCCCAGCCTCCCAGCCTCACAGCCATTACCGTGCTCAGCATCGGACGAGTCCATGATCCATCTCCTCGATACCCATTGCCACCTCACCGGCGAACGCTTCGACGTGGATCGTGAAACGCTGATCCCAGCGTTGCCAGCGGAAGGCGTTTGGCGCGCCCTCAGTATCGGCACCGGTCTCGATGACGCGCGGGCGGTGGCGGCCCTGGTGGCGCGCTTTCCCGAACGTCTCGCGGGAGCCGCCGGACTCGATCCGCATAGCTGCCATGACGCCGGCGAAGCCTTCGACAGCCAGCTCGCCAAACTCGCGACCCTGCTGGCGAGCGGGGTTTTTGTCGCCCTCGGCGAAATCGGCATCGAATACCACCATCGCCTCAATCCGCCGCTGGTGCAGATCGCGCAGTTCGAAGCCCAGCTCGAGCTCGCGCA
>JBILBP010000379.1:0-2776 GCA_044353645.1 Planctomycetota bacterium
CCTAGTTGCCATAAGCTCTGCCCGATACCGACCACGCTAAAGGCTGAATCCCTGAGAAACCACGCATCGGTGGCGAACAGCGGTAAACACAACGAGGCCGCGGTACCGAGGCCGGCGCTGACCAGAGCCAGCCACCGCCAGCGCTTCGGCTCAACCGGTTGGCGATCGAGGGGCTCATGCAGCAGCTCACCGGCGATCATCGAACCGAGGATGGCGATAGTGAAGACGATCAGACCGGCCTTGGGCGTCGCCGAAATCAGCATCCGATCATAGGCCACCGCCAAGAGGAGGACGACCAGGAACACGTCGAGCATCGACCATTTGCCCAAACCGCCGATGGTACTCGCCCAACGCGCCGGCCATCGCCACCAGCAGACACCCGCCAGAGCGATCAGCTTGGCGAATGGAAAGACCACGGAAAACAGTCCGACCAGCACTGCCAAGCCCGGAAAGCCATACTGCCACAACATGCTTACCGTGTGCAACAGTGAATAGTCCTCGGTGGTCAGGCCGATCGTGACGGTCACGAAGGGCAGCACCAAGGCCGCCAGATTCAGAACCAGGGCGAGTGACAGGAGAACGGCGACAGGGCGCATGGCTGGCAACGGTGTCTGACGACGCCTGAAAGAAACCCCCAATGCAGGCGGCGCTTTCCCCGCGGCAGGCGGCGATACATCCCTTCGCGTGCCTCCTCGCCCACTGTGCATCTATCACAAAAACTGCCTTGACGGCAGTGGTGCCGCCGCGGTCGTCGCGCGCAAGGTCCCGGACTGCGAATTCCTGGCGGTGCAATACAGCAATCCGCCGCCGAAGGTCGAGGGCCGCTCGGTCTATCTCGTTGATTTCGGCTTTCCATTGGAGGCCATGCGCCAGCTCAAGGCCCAGGCCAGCGAGCTGCTGTGGATCGATCACCACGCCAGCGCCGAAGACATCTGGCGCACCCTCGGCTGGGGCGTCTTCGATCTCAACGAATGCGGCACCTCGTTGACCTGGAAAACCCTTTTTCCCAGCCAACCGCCGCCGCCGGTGGTCCAGTACATTCGCGACAAGGATCTCTGGCATTGGCAACTGCCCGACAGCCGCGTGATCTGCGCCGGGCTGGTCGATGCCTATCCCAATAGTCTGTATGCCGGCCTGCTCGAAGCCGATCTCGGGGCCATGGCCGCGCGCGGCCGGCCCCTGATCGAGGCCCAGCGCCAACGCGTCATCGAGGTCGCCAAGAGCGGCGTGGCGATCAGCGATGCCTACGGCGTGAAGGGCCTGCGTGCACTGGCCGTGAACTGTTTCAAGGATCAGAACGAACTCGGCGAATACATCTGCCAGCCGCTGGCCGAGGGCGGCTTGGGCTATGACCTGGCGGTGCTTTTCTATCGCAAAGGCAATGCTCCGCTGTGGGTGCATTCGCTGCGCTCGGGCGCCCGCGGCGGCATCCCCACCGCCGATTGCGCGACCATCGCCGCCGCCCGCGGCGGCGGCGGCCACCCCAGTTCCAGTTGCTATCTGGCCAAGGATCCGCTCGTTCCCCAGCCTGCCGCCAGCGCTATTTCGCCTCCACCCGCGCCTCCACTCGCGCCCCAGCCAGCAACCCCGCCCGGGTCCTGACGGCGGTTGCACTGACGCACGCGGTGCCAGCATTTGGCGCATGCTCCGCGAACTGCTCCAAGGCAAACTCCATCATGCGACGGTCACCGACTGCCGCATCGACTACCCTGGCAGTCTCACGGTCGACCTCGATCTCATCGAACGTGCCGGCCTGCTCGTCCACCAGCGCATCCAGCTTCTCAACTGCCACAATGGTTACCGGCTAGAGACCTACTTGATCGCCGGCGAGCGCGGCCAAGGACAGATCATCGTCAATGGTGCTGCCGCCCGCCACGCCCAGCGCGGCGACATCGTGATCATCGCCGGCTATGCCCTCTACAACGACATCGAAGTCGTCGGCCACGAACCAAAAGTGCTGGTTCTCGGCGGAAAGAATGAAGTGATAGCCACCTACGGCACCGTTTCGGGCTAACATGTCCTGATGTGCTGCGCCGGGCAGCAAGCTGACTCCTTAGCACGGCCTTCACAGGCCGCACCGCATGCCGATAACAAAGTCTGAGCAGACTCAGGACTCTTGTGGTAGACTCATACGGTTTCCTCCCGCCTCTTCCCCATCCTCGTACCGCGCCTTTCCTTACCGACAGCGCAGAGATGGTTGCTATGCCTAACATCCAACCCTCCGCACCGGCCCTGATTGCGCCCGAGCTCAGCGGCATCGAGGCCCTCGAGGAAGAGATGCAGGATCCTGCCACCGAAGCCCTGGCCCTGGTCCAACGCATCAATGAGCGCATGCGCAAGGCGGCCGAGACCCCGACTCCTCTCGGCGTGCAACGAGTTGCTTAGGAACTAAGAGGGCCAACCGACACCCGTGGTATTTGTATGGATCCTCAGGGTCGCCGATGGCTCCAGGGCCGAAACTCAGGCCCTTACCCTGATCGCCGCCGATGCCGGCATCTTCGAGACACAGCAAGTCTACGAGATCGTTAGCCAGACCCATGAAATCGGGCGCATGCTCAACGGCCTGATGCGCCAGCGCCGTCAATGATCCCCTCAGGGACGACCACGGTGACCAACAGGAACTTTACAAACCGGAGTCGAGCTGCGGAAATGTGACCAGGAACTAGAGGCCTGGGCCGCGGATTCAGCGACTAGGCAATCCTCAATCCGAACCGGGCGACCAGAATTGAGAGTGTCTGAAGTTCGCTCAACCGGATCAGCACATCCTTGATTTGCC
>JBILBP010000069.1:0-9483 GCA_044353645.1 Planctomycetota bacterium
CCGGCTCGCATCAGCAAGCTCATCGTCATGAAGAGCAGAAAACATCCTACGCCATTACCAATTCCGCAGGTACTCTTATCCTCAGTGCGATTATCGACAGGAGCGGGAGGAGGCGAGTCTTTGACGACCAACGCCGCGACGGATGACATCACTTCCGCTCCCTCTCTTTTTACCTGTACGCGCACTCGCACGCCGCTTTCGGCAGGTGTCGTGCCGGCGATGGAATAGCTTGGCGAATTGGTGCCGACATCCTTCCATACTTCGCTTCCGGGAGCTGCTTGCTGCCATTGATAGGTCAACGGCCAAGGGTCGGCTGCCATCACCACACTCCAGCTCGCCGTCTCACCGGCATTGACGGTGTGATCGGATAGCTGACTCGCCACTACCGGCGCCATCAACGACTCATCATAGGCCAACAAGGCTTCGAGCAGGTAATAGTCACCCCAGATATAGCATGAGTTGGTATTTAAAGTCTGCTTCTGCGGATCCGCTTTGAGCGCGTCGGACGACACATAGGTACGCGCCTGATAGAGTAGTGGGCTGGGAGCAGCGGAAGCGGAAAAATACTTGGAACTCGTCAGCGAACCGAGCGATTTCACGGCCATCTCACGAAATCTCCTGCGTAGCGCTTGGTCCGAGCTCAGGCGGCTGATGCGCAGGAAAGCGCTGGCGCAGATGGCGGCAGTACTCGAATCCCTGAATTCAAGCAGAGGTTTATTTTGGGCATCGACCCTTTCATCCTGGAAATCAGCCATGGGGACGAAATCGTCGGGGAGATTGTTCCAGTAGTAATCGGCGGCGCTGATCGACTGCTGAAGGTATTTCGGATCGCGAGTGAATTCATACATCTCAGCGAAGCCGTAGATCGCCCATCCCTGACCACGTGACCAGCAGGATTCATCGCTCATCCCCTGTTGATAGTTCGCATACCGTTTCAGGACTTCGGTGGGATTGGATTCTATTTTCAAATCGATCACATGGTAGGTACTGCCGTCCTGACCGACATTCTTACGGAAGAAATAACCGTCCATCATGGAGCGATCAGCATGGCTGATCGCCTTGTCCCTGAATCCCTCGAGCTCGACGTCGGTGAGCGGAAATGTGCTGATGCCTTTTCCGTTATCCGCCGCCCACAGCAACAGCCTGAGATTCATCAGGCTGTCGACGATGACGGTCTCCGTCGTAGCATTGAGATTCTGACCCGTCTTTGGAGGATTCGTAGGAGTATCCCAGGAGCGGATCATCCCGGTTTTAGAGATGAAGCGGTCCGACAACGTCTTAGCACCATTCAGGAGGATACCATTATAAGCCGCTTTCGCCGGCTCATCATCGGTCAGTCGGATTGCGTTTCCGACGCTGCAATACAACAAGAAGCCGAGGTCATGGGTGTTCCAGTTTTTAGCCTTATCGAGAGGAATCGTCCACTCGCCGGCGATCTTCTGCAACTCTTTCTGATTAGGCAACCCATGACGCCTGGCATATTCGTAGGCATACCACAAGGCCCCAGGGTAGAACCCATGAATCCAATGGGGAGTATCGATACTCTCCCCGGCCCATTTTGCACCACCGCTTTGCTTATCGCTCTGGAACGGGTAGAGGCTTCTTCCGCTACCGTCTTTGTCGCTATAATCCTTGAGCTTATCACTGATAACTTTGACAATACGCTCAGTGTCGATGGTCTCAGAAGTAGCCGCACAGGCCGGCCCTGCGATCGCCAGGACCATGCTCACGGCCAGGCCGGCTCTGACCAAGCTCGGCATTGAAAATGCACTTACGGCACGCACATCAATCATGAAAATACCTTTAAAGGGATGGGCAGTGATGGCCGAAAAGGAATGATCGAAAAGAAATGATCGAAAAGAAATGATCGAAAAGAAATAGTCAAAGAGCAATCATCGAAATTAAAACCCAGCAAAATCGTTGCTGGTATTACGAATTGGCTCCTAGATGTTCCACCTGATTCAATCCGCCCGATTGCGTTTCACGAGATCACAAAACCGCAATCCGCTAGGCGTAGTTCAATGTTCGTCGGCGGTCCTGCGCTTCGACGTGACGCCGGCCGGAGCACCAGCCCGCTGATGTGCGGATGGCGCATCGGGCACGACCCCCCCCTGCGCCCGAGCCGGCCGACCAAGCAATGCGGACCTCGGCAACCCGATCCGCACCGCCTGCCCTGCCCTTGGCAGGATTTCGCTCGATGACCGCGATGCGGGTAGAATCTCCCGACCTTATGGCTTCCGCTCCGGGGTCAGCACGGCGTCGCCGGCTTCACGGGCGAGGTAGCCGGGCGGAGCCGTCTGCCAGGCGTCCTGGCTGGCTCCCTGCTGACGACCAAGGTCGGACAGCGGCACGGTGATACGGCTGTCGAAGGGCGGCAGGTTGGGGTCGATGTAGAGATCCGCGGGGATGGCGATCCAGCGGAGTTCGAAGTCGATGCCCTGCCGGCGCAGCATGTCCGCCTGCATGGTGAGGGCGGTCAAGGGCCCGATGACGCCGGATTTGACCATCAGCGCCATGCTCCGCGGCAGGCTCTCGGTCCAACCCGGCTGCACCGTCATCAGCGGCTCATGCGGCTTGTTGTTGATGATGATCCACTGTCGGATCCGCGCCGGGGTCAGGGGATGTGCAGCATTCCAGACCGAGAGCGTCTCCGCCAGGCCCTGCGGATCGGGCAGGGCGATGAACTGCATCAGTAAGCCGGCATCGGCGTGCAGCGAGCCGTCGATCTCCACCGGGTCGAAGGCCCCGGGGATGGCGATCGCCGCGCGCTCGGCGGTGAAGAGCCGGTCCGCCGAGATCGCCGCCTCCTTGCGCACGTCCCACAGACGCAGCAAACCGAGATCCATGTCCGTGGTTGCGATCATGGCGACGCGATCCGGCTCCGTGAGCGCGTTCAATTGCGGGACGATGCTGGTGACCAGATCGCCTTGGATAACGCGTTCGAGTTCGCCGATGTCGTACAGTCCGTGCTTGCCGCCGACGAAGCCCCACAGCCGGCGCTGGGCATACGCCGGGTTGCTACCGCGATAGAGATCATCGACCTGCGCCAGGCTCTGCCTGGTACCCAGAAAAGCATAGGGTGTGATTAGCGCCCCGGTGCTGATGCCGGCGACGAAATCGAATTCGGGCATGGCCCGCGCATCACCGGCGGGGATCTCCGACCATGCGTGCAGGAACCCGGCGCCGAAGGCGCCCCATTCCGCGCCGCCCGACAATTGCAGGATATCCAGCCGCGGCGGCCGGCCGGCCGCGACATCGGCGTCGAGACGCGCCACCATGCGCGTGACGGTCTCCCGATAGAATGCCCGGTTGAAGGTGCTGGTCTCCACTAGACGCGCCTGCAAGGCGGCAGGCGTTGCTGGCGGACGCTGCACGCTGCAACCAGCAAGCAGCAGGCCGCAGGTCAGACTGGCGAAAAACGCAGTACGTTTGTGCATGTGCTTAGGTGCGTGCAAAAGCATTTTTGGCAAGCGCAATTCGCAGGCACCTGAGCGGCTCGGGCTGACGTGACAGACAACCGGTCACGTCGGCTTGCTGATGGCATCGGTGAAATAACCTTAGTGGTCCATGATCACCTTGCCTGCAATGCTCTGTCGCACCTGGGATTTCTGCGCTGAACCTACGAACCTGTCGGGAATAGACGACTAAAGTCAGCCGACCGGATCTATTTCTACAGACCCCTAGGAACCGCGAAAAACAATGAACCCACGGCTTTCACCGTGGGTTCTGTCTCTGGTGCGCGGGCGGGGACTCGAACCCCGACGAGAGTTACCTCGCTAGCACCTCAAGCTAGTGCGTCTGCCAATTCCGCCATCCGCGCATGTGGAGGGCGGGAGAATGGAGCATTCATCGGCTACGTCAATCGCCTTTATAGGCCCGCATCCAGGCCATCACGTACGGGCCCGGGCAATCGGTGATTTTGAAGTCGCGATGGCCGTAAAGATCCTTGCGGGCAATGCCGTATTGCTTGCGCAGGCGGGCGATGGCACCTTCCAGGGCCTTGCGTTGGGTACTGGGGATGGGGCGGTTGTCAAAATTGCCCAGCAGGCAGATGCCGATGTTGCCGATATTGTTGTCACCGGTGGCGTGGGCGCCCTGGTATTTGAGCGGTCGGGCTTCAAAGATCGTGCCGTCGCGAGCGATGACGAAGTGGTAACCGATGCAGGCCCAGCCCTTGGTTTCCTGGTGATACCGTTCGATGTCACGTAAGTGCACCCGCGGATTGCCGGTAGCATCCTCGGCATCGCCGCTGTGATGCACGGTGATGCGGTAGATCGGCTGCATCGGATCGATCTTGGAAAGATCGATGGCCTGCGCCGACCACTTACTACGCGGCTGATACCAGCTGTTGTCGTTCGTCGTCGCCACCGTCACCGGCGCGGCCGGGGCTGCCGGCTCGGACACCCGCGCGTTCGCACTTCTTGGCGGCGGACGCATGAACCCGTCGAGATCGCTGACCCCTTGCGAGGTGCGCACGCATCCCGCCATCGCCAACGAGGCGATGGCCGGGAAGAGCACGGCATTGAGGAGGCGAGACAAGCGAGCGCGGGGCACGGTGGCCATGATCAGTGCTTCTGGCCGCGAGCGGCCGCACGGGTTCAGCGATCCAGCAACCTTCTGCTTCAGCGACGGCGTCCGAGACGGATACCACCGATCAAGGGCTTGAGCAGACGCGGCGTGCCCACGGGCGCATCGGCGATAGTGCGCGTGGAGGCCGGCGCCGGGATGGCGACGGTGAAGCCCTCGACCTGCTCTTCTTCCAAGAGCAATCCGATGTGTTTCTCGATTTCGAGCAGGAACTGCCCGTCTTCGCTGGTGATGAAGGTCCGCGCTACGCCGCTGGCGCCGTTGCGCGCCGTACGACCGATGCGGTGCACGTACTCTTCCGGGGTCTCCGGGACGTCATAGTTGACCACGTGCGAGACACTGGGGATGTCGAGGCCGCGGGCGGCGACATTGGTCGCCACCAGGGACTGCAACTCGCCCGAACGGAACGCCTGGAGGGTCTTCTCACGCTTCGACTGCGGCAGGTCGCCATGAATGGCACCGGCGCTCATGTTCTTGCGCTTGAGGACTTCTGCGACGCGGTCGGTCTGATGCTTGGTCTTGCAGAATACCACCAGCTGCGGCGGGTTGAAGGTCTCGATGAAACGCGCGAGCAGCTCGTTCTTACGTTCGCGTGGCACGGCGATGTATTTCTGATCGATGTTGCTGACCGTGACCTGCTCGGGCGCGATCTGGATCCGCTCGGGATCCTTCATGTGCTTCTCCGCAAGCTCCTTGACCTGCTCAGGGAAGGTCGCCGAGAACAGCAGCACCTGGCGCTGTGGCGGGGTGTGCGACATGATGTAGGTGACGTCGGGCCAGAAGCCGATGTCGAGCATCTGATCCGCCTCATCGAGGACGATGGTGGCGAGATTCGAGAGGTCGAGCGTCTTGCGCTTCATGTGATCGATGACGCGCCCGGGCGTACCGATGACGACGTGCGGCTTGCGCTCCAAGGCGCGGTACTGCTCGTTCATGTCGACGCCGCCGTAGATCAGGGCGGCGCGGGCCGCCGAGCTGCCGGCCATCTTGATGAACTCGTTGTAGACCTGCTTGGCAAGTTCGCGGGTCGGACACATCATCAGCGCTACGGGGCCTTCGCCTTCGAGAGCGTAGAGCTTCTGTAGGGTCGGCAGCACGAAGCCGGCGGTCTTGCCAGTACCGGTCTGCGCCTGGCCGATGAGGTCCTTGCCCGACAAGGCCACGGGGATGGCGGAGGCCTGGATCGGTGACGGCTCATTCCAGCCCATCGCCGCGAGGTCGGCGAGGATCTGATCGTTCAGACCCAAGGCGCGGAAGCCCGCGGCTTTCGGCTTCGCCGCCAGTTCATCGGTAGCGAGATGGGTCAGCGGCAGAGGCTGGGCGGTGAGCGCCGATTCACGGGGATGCGTACGCTCCGGGCTGCGCCCAGGGGAAGGCACCGGCACGCGCAGCGGAGCGGCTTCAACGGCGACTTCTGCGATCACCGGCTCGGCTTCGGCCGCGGGAGCAGCGAGGACTTCCTGCTCGCGGGCAAGCACCGGCGCTTCCGGAGACGCATCACGACGATCGCCACGATCACGGCGGCCGCGCTCGCGACGCGGACGCTCCTGGTAGACCGATGGCGGCAGACCGTCGGCGGAAGCCTCGACGACAACCTCCGCGATCACGGCTTCGACGACGACGGGAGCCTCGGTGACAGCCTCAGGAACAGTCGCCTCAGGAAAAACAGGGGCGGCGGGCGCATCCTGCTGAACCACGACCTCGGCGCGGGCCTCGGGAGCGGCTTGGGGCACACGCACAGGAGCCGGTGCGGACGGCGCACGAGGAGCGCCGTCTTCGTTACGTACGCCGGCAATGCGCACATCGGCCTTGCGCAGGCAGAAGAGATCGCCGCGATCGCCGCGCAGGGCAAAACCCTGGGCGATGATTTCACAAATCTGACCGACGGGCACCGCGGTCGTCGCGACGGTACCGACGATGCGATGGTATTCACTGTGCGGCGCGCCGGTGGCAGGCATGGGCACGACGCCGGCTTCGGCGAGGAGCTCAGCCAAACGCGGCTGGGCCCAGGAGGGCGTCGACGGATCGCAGAGTTCGAGGATGCCGCGGGTGAACACCGACAGGCGATCGAGCACGCTGGGCACGGGGCGCTGGATACCGTCGAGGCGCGGGCGGGGCGAACGCTCGCCGGCTACCGGCGCGGAACGCTCGGCCTGCGGCTGACGCGGTTCCCGGCCACCTTGTTCCCGGCCGCCTGGTTCCCGGCCACCTTGTTCCCGGCCCGCCTGATCACGGCTGGAGTCACGGTTTTCACGACCGTTTTGATCCCGGCGACCTTGATCGCGACCGTTGTCGCGACCACGCTCACCTGAGCGCCGTTCGCCGGGCGCCGGACGCGCTTCAGCGCTGGACTGACCAGCGGCGCCCGTGGCCGCGGCTGGGCTTTCGGGGCGACGCGCCAAACGCTCGCCAAAGGGCTGACGCACCACGGGGGCGGCTTCGCCGACTACCGGCGCATCCGCGACCGGAGCTTCGCTGGTGGCGGCCACCGGCACCGCCGGGGCGGCGGCAGCGGCAGCGGACTCATCGCCGGTTTCGTCGCCGTCGGACTCGTCACTCTCGTCGGCGCCTTCACTCTGATTGGCCACACCATCGCGCTCGCCGTTGCGGCCACGGCCGCGACGACGGCGACGACGACGGCGGCGCGGCTCTCCTTCGCCTGGAACGCCTTCGCCTGGAACGCCTTCGCCTGGAGCGCCTTCGCCTGGAGCGCCTTCGCCGACAGCGACATCGCCTTCGGCGGCGGGGGCAGGGGCGGCCGCAGGTACGTCCGCGAAGGCCGAAACCGCGGCCGCGTCGAGCTCTTCGGGCTCATCCAAGCCGGCGGCGTTAGCCGGTGCGGCGAAGGTCGCGACGCTTTCCGGACCGATCACTTCTGGCTCGATGGCGAGCGCGGGTTCAGCCTTAACCGGAGCAGCCTCAGCCACCGGGGCGAGGGCGGCGGCGGCTCCGTCATTGCTGACGAGGGTCGCTTCCGGCGCGGGCTCGGCGGTCGTGCCTCGTGAAGCGAGCACACCGTGGAGCACGCCGATGAGCTTTTCTTTGCCCATGCGGCTGGCGTTGTGAATCGAGTGCGTCCCGGCCATCAGACGTAAGTCTTTGATGGTCAGGCTAGCGAGATCGGGGGTATCAGACATGTCAGCGGCCGTTCAGACGGGCATGGCACGCTCTCCGTCAGGGACGCGCTACCGAAGCGCATCCGAAGCCGACGGGGTTCCGGCCATACGTGGGCATCGCCAGGCCACCGCTTCCGGGGCACACACTGCGTTGCGAAGGTAAGCAGTAGACCGCCAGCGGCTCCAATGGCAAGCCCAGGCGGGCGATCATGGCTGGGCAGACGGCGTAGCCGTGTATCCTCTGTGGCCATGAGCCAGGCGCCGTTGACGATCCCCCCGAACGCTCCCCAGGCGACCCCCCTCAACCTGCCGACGGGGGTTGCCGAAGCACTCGCCCAAGCAACCGCTGATTTCCCGCATACCGTTAATCATCTCAAAGACTTAGTGCGCATCCCCTCGTGCTCTTTCGCGGGCTTCGAGGCCGCCCACGTGCAGGCTTCGGCCGAGGCCACCGCCGACTGGCTACGCGCCGCCGGCTATCCCGAAGTGCGCCTCGTCCATCTACCGGACGTGCTGCCTTATGTCATCGCCAAGGACCACCGCGCTGGACCCGGCAAGCCCACCGTGCTGCTCTACGCCCACCATGATGTGCAGCCGCCACTGCGCACGGCGGTGTGGACGACGCCAGCGCACGAGCCGGTCGAGCGCGACGGCCGCCTCTACGGACGCGGCGCCGCCGACGACAAGGCCGGCATTGCCCTGCACTGCGCAGCGGCGGCGGCCTGGAATCGCACTGCTGGGCAACCACCGCTCAACCTGACCGTGATCATCGAAGGCGAAGAGGAAATCGGCTCGCCGCATTTCTCGCAATTCCTCGCGGCCCATGCCGCCGAGCTGCAGGCGGATTGCGTGGTCATCGCCGATCTCGCCAATGTCGACACCGGCTTGCCGTCGTTGACCACCAGCCTGCGTGGCAATGTCTCGCTAGAACTCGAGCTGCGGGCATTGAAGAGCCCTTTGCACTCCGGGATGTGGGGCGGCCCGGTGCCGGACGTGACCATGGCCCTCTGCCGCTTGCTGGCGACCTGCACCCATGCCGATGGCAGCCTGGCGATCGCCGGCCTGAGCGCACCGGTACGCGCGCCGAGCCCCGCCGAACGCGCCGATTTCGCACGCATCCCCTTCACCCGCGAACGCTTTGCGGCGCAAGCCGGGCTGCTCCACGGCGCCGAGCTGCTCGGCGATGCGGTGACCGTGCACACCCAGCTGTGGCGCGCGCCGGCCTTGGCCGTGAATGCCATCCAGGCCGGCGAACGCGGCAAGACCGGCAATGTCCTGATGGACGCCGCCTGGGCGCGCATCGGCATCCGCATCGTCCCCGACATGGATGGCGCGACCGTGCTGCGCATGCTCACCGAGCACCTCCAGCGGCACTGCCCGCCGTGGGCGAACCTAGAGATCAGCGAGGCCCGCGCCGGCGAGCCATGGAGCACCGCCACCGATCACCCCGCCTTCGCCGCCGCCCGCGCCGCCCTGCAGGTCGGCTATGGCGTGGCGCCGATCGCCATCGGCTGCGGCGCGTCGATCCCCTTCGTGGGCGAGATCACCGCCCGCCTCGGTGGCATTCCGGCCCTGCTGATCGGCGTCGAAGATCCGGCCTGTGCCGCGCATGCCGAGAACGAGAGCGTCCATCTCGGCGATCTCGCTTCGGCAATCGCCGCCGAGACCGCGCTCTTCGGCTGGCTGGCAACCGCCCTTGGCCCGTCCGGTCGTCCTTCATGAGCCGTGCCCCGGTCAATGCCGCCGCCGTCCATAACTGGAAATCCGTGCTCATGCACGT
>JBILBP010000380.1:0-2767 GCA_044353645.1 Planctomycetota bacterium
GCACCGCGTTCAGCACTGCCGCCCAGATCGCACGACACGACGACGCCGGCAACTTCCCCCGCGCCTGAGAGAACGCACTCGCAGAGGGCGAAGACGATCGTTCAGAATCGCCATCAAAGAGCGGCTGCATCTGGCGCATTACCTCCAGGTAAGATTGCGATTTCTTTACCGCGCAGAGCATCATCAAGCTGAGGAATGTCGACAGCAACGTGAAGAGACGCTGGCGTTGAGAGAGATGAGATGAAGAAAGACATGCCGCCCGAAAGGCGGTGATGGCATGCGAAAGACGAGAGCGACCCATGCGGTCCGACCCGATTTTTTTTGAGCAATGTCAAGTTCTTTCTTTCACAAATGGCTACTCCTATGCTACTGTATCACAAGGGTTTAAGGACTAACTGAACGCCATTGGCTGACCATCGCCGGTCTCACCGGTACCTCCATGATGGGCATGCTGATCGTCCGCATGCCCTGGAATCGCTGATTGTTTACCATTTCCGCCCAGCGAGGACGGCGCCGATGATGATGCCTAGGCAGACCAGGACTATGATCAGGGATATGAACAGCAGGAGCTTCACGGCTTGGTTGCCGGGGTCACTGACTGGCGCAGCAGGGTGCCGGCGAGGGCATCCATCGTGCCGCTGTTGCCGGTGACCATGACCTGCGGTGTGATCTGGACTTTGCCTTCGGCGACGAGCTTGAGCAATTCCAGCTGGGCCACCGACTCGCGACCGAGAGCGCGGACCATGGCGTCGTAACCCTTGGCCCGGCCTTCGCCGGTGATGGTCTGGTACTCGGCCTCGCCCTTGGCCTCGGCGGCGCGCGCCTTGGCACCCTGCTCTCGGACCAGGACCTCATAGGTGGCCTTGGCGAGGTTGCGCTGCTGTTCGGCTTCTTCGCCGGCCTTGACCAGGGCCGCGCGCGATTCCTCAGCTTTGCGTTGCTCGTTATAGAGGGTCTGCTGATTGACCGCGACTTCGCGATCAGTCTGAGTCAAGATCAGCTTCTTACCGGCCTCGCTGGCATCGAGATGGATGTTGCCGACATACACGCCGTCGCAGGTGACGTGGAATTTCGCCAGCTCCTCGGTCATGCGCTGGCTTGCGACCTTTTCGATGCTCGAACGGGCATTGACGAACTCGAGGGCGTTCATGGTCTCGGCGACATTGCGGAAGATCGCGCGCACCGCCGGGAGGATGACTTTGGCTTCGAGGACTTCCAGCTGTTCGTCCTCTTGATCGTCACGCACCATCTGGTCGGGATTTCCGAGCAGCGCGACGAGGTAGGGCGCATCCTTGGATTCGACGGCGCAGCCGACGCGCACATCGACGGGGAAGCTGAAGCCGTCCTTGCTGCGCACTACCACCGCCCAGTCCTGTGCGCCATTAGGGGATTTCGGCGTCGGCTGACGGATCGCGCCCTGCTGGTAGACGTAGACGCGCTGGGTGGTCTTGACCAGGGTCGGCTGGAAGGCTTGGCTGTTGATATAATAGGCGCCTGGCGAGAGCGGCGTACGCCAGATGCCGCGATGGCCGTTGGCCACTAGGGGCGTGCCGTTGACCAGTACCGTATCGGCGGCTTTTTCGGCGAGCAGTCCGCTGTTGCTCTTGATCACCGCCACCGTTCCGGGGGCGACGTTGAGGGCCTCGATCATCTTGATTTCATGCAGTCGCGGATTGTAGCGATAGGTGCCCGGTGTCAGTACCGTGGTCTGCGGCCCGCGATGGCCGTTCTTGGCTAGGAAGCTCGCCGGATCGAGCATCTCGGCGGTGCTCTCCCAGGCCGGGGCGTAGGTTTCATTCTCGCTCAGCGGCTTGCCATCGCGGGCGGTGACGAAGCCGAGGCTGCCGGGAGGTATCACGACCACCGGAGCCAGCTCGATCTCATAGAGAAAGGGGAAGTAACCGAAGTGCCAACCAGGCCCGATGATCTCGGCCTGCGGACCCTGTTCGCCATGTCGCGCGACGATGTCGCCGGAGGGTAACGGTGCGCCGAAGAGCCGGTTGATGACTCCCGTCTGGTCTACCGGCACCACCACCGATGAGCCGAGGATCAGACCGAGGATAAGCAGGGCGGGCGACATCACCACCAAAGCGACGCGAGCCAGTCGCGGCACTGCCGCCATCCAAGCTGCGGCCAAGGACAAGACTCCCAGGATAGTGAAGAAGAGCATGACCGTCATCGGATACCTCGTGGACGAAGTTTCTACAGAGATCAGGTGGAGATGCTATGCGGTGATTCGGTAGAAGAGATGCAGGGGGTGGGGTCGTTGTTTTCGAAAAACGCCGATCCGCTGGTGAATCTTCACGGACTCTAAACCTGATGTTGACAGTTGGGCGAGGGCACCATGATGCCCACCCCACCGCAGACGAGCTGGCTGAATAAGCTGGCTCAAACGAAAAAGACGCGCGGAAAAGGGAGCCGACCGACGCAAGAAAGTCGGTGCTTGACGAAGTGGGAAAGGCCGACAAAGTCTTTCCCCCAGCCAAGCTGGACCGGCTACGAAGTGGTGATGGAAGTCACTGTTGAGTAGCGGATTGACAACGCAATAGCTGTAGAGGGAGACGAAACACACCGTCGTGTGTCCTTCGGGGCACATGACAACCAACCGCTTCAGATCAATTCTTTTGAATTTTGGTATGGAGTAATGATGTCGAGCAAGAACAAACACTTTTGAAGAGTTTGATCCTGGCTCAGAACGAACGCTGGCGGCGGGGCTTAGGCATGCAAGTCGAGCGAGAAAGGGGTAACCCAAGTAAAGCGGCGTAAG
>JBILBP010000070.1:0-9454 GCA_044353645.1 Planctomycetota bacterium
TGATTCAGGTTCTGTGCAAAGAACTGGCAGTGCAGATGGAAGCCATTCTTGCCGATGCAGCCAAACGTGAGCCCGAACAGAGCGCCCAGCTCAGTGGTAATTTCTCAGAAGCCATGAAGGACCAGCTCGACAATCTGTTCGGCAATCTGTAATCGAACCGTTTTCACAGAGCCTTACGCACGGTCCTCGATGGGTCTGTGTCAGATTCATGCACGTCTGCTCGGGCGTGGTGCCAATATCAGGAAGCTGCGGCTCGGCGGCGGTAAGATGCCATGGGAATGCGTGCAGATCTGCAGGATGGCCCGATACAACGAGTTCATTGACCACTACGTTCTCTAAGGGTAACGCCTACCGTTTCCGTGAAAAAGTGCTGTGTCGGGCAGCTGATGACACGTTTATTGCGAATCATGATGCGTCGCGAATCACCCGTATTGGATTGTCGGATGAACATGATGTATTAATAATTGGTTAACATTCCCGGCTCTTCGCGGATGCGTTAGAGCACTCACCGATCAGGAGAATTCCGTGCAGCGTCTCGTACCATCCCTTGTTCTTCTCACCCTCGCCGGCTATGCCGCCGCCGAGTCCATGGTCGTCTCCGACGACGCGGCCAAGCTCACGGTCGGCATGCTGTCCCAGGTGCGCATGGATATCGCGCGCGGGTCCAACAATCTCGATGATGTGTATTCTCCGAGTGAAAACGGAGCAGGTAAACCCGATACTGCCGATTTCTATCTGCGTCGCCTACGCCCTTACTTCAAGGGCACATTCGGCGACGGCTTCCTGTTCCAGACCACCTTGGCTGCTGACAACGTCGGTAAGAATGCCGCCAGCAGCCCCAACGTCACCTTGTTCGATGCCTATGTCGGTCGCAAGTTCGTGACTGGCGATTTGAGCCACACCGTGGTCGCCGGTAAGAAGAACGCCTGGTTCTACACTGGCAACTTCAACCAGAGCATGGGCCTCTTTCCTTCCTTGCGTCCGACCACGCCGATCGGCGTGCCCAACAACATCGGTGTCAGCTACCGCCTCGATGCGCCGATGATCCGCTTCGGCGTCGATGTCTTGAACAATGTCGGCACCGGGTTCACCACCTCGAATGCGATGGGTCTGGCCGGTGATGATACGGCCAACGCCAACACCAGCCAAGGTGAGGGCCTGTGGTATTCCGGGCGCCTCGAAATCACCGGCAAGGCTGACTGGGCCAGCCCATGGCAGGAAAGCTTCGCCGGCAAACCCGGGCATGGCTTCGTCGTCGGCATCGAGGCCGCCGGCGATTCCAAGGATCGCATCGCCGACGTCGATGGTGCCACAACCGGTGCCCAGGCTGGTCGCGCCTCAGCCGCGATCTTCGGTTTCGAAGGCATGCTCCATCTCGACAGCCTGACGGCGGTGATCGATTACCGCATGCAGAAGACCGCGTTCGTGGCGGACGCTGCCGCCGATCCCGACGCCGTCCATTCGCACACCTTCACCGTCCAGGCCGGCTATGCCTTCGCCACCGGCATCGGTCTGGTGCCAATGGTCGAACCGGCACTACGGTTTTCGACGATCGACAACTTCGGAGGCGATACCACCGAAGGCGTCAATTACGGGGCCGCCGACTACGGTGCTTCCGGCCGTCAGGTTGAAATCGGCATGAATGCTTTCTTCAACGGCCATAAGAACAAGCTCGCCATCGAATACATCAACTGGACCGGTGAAGAAGGCGCAACGCCCGCCACCGGCAATATTCCGACGGCGCACATCCTGCGCGTTCAGCAGCAGCTGCTGTTCTGATTCTGACCAGGTCAAAGTCGAAGGTCCCCGCAACCTTGGGGCTGCGGGGGATCGTTTTTTGGTCTTAGCTTGTCTTTCCTGGTGTACGAACAGGTGTCGGTGGACTTAAACGGCTGATACCGCCAATTTCAGGTCTACACCTCTTGGGTACTATCCGCACCTCTCGGGGCATTAGCCGCCGCACGCCGCACGCCGCAGGCGGGCCGCAACGGCGATTTCTGAGATTCTTTGGTCGCCGGTCTAACGTGGTTTGATCAGACCCAGTTTGCGCATGCGGTGTTGCAGTGTGCTCGGGGGCAGGCCGAGCTTAGCCGCCGCACCGTCGGGGCCATAGATGCGCCAGTTCTGGGCGATGAGCGCGGCGCTGATCGCCGCACGTTCGACTTCGAGCAGAGTTCTGGTTTCCGCTCGCGGCGGTTCACCGAGCGCCACGGCAAGTTCGCTGGGGGGGGCGATGGCCTTGGCCTCGTTCACCGGCGCCGAGGGGGCAATCTCAGGGCCGATGGACAGCGCTAGCGACAAGGCTACCAGTTGCGCATACACCGTCACCAAGGCCACTGTGCCGTCATCGTACCGATCGCACACCGAACGATCGAAGGTCATCACGCCCACCGTGCGTCCGCCAGCGACCAGGGGCGCGACCAGGCAGGCATGCCCATAGGGCAGGTCGACCACGCCCTCATAGGGATCGCCGTCGCCGCCGCGGGTCTGGTCGTGATCTTCATCGGTGAACACCCGCGGCCGACCGCTGGCGATGGCTGCCGCCAGGGCGGGAGCGGTACTCAGGGCCAGACGGTGATTGCGGACCTGTTCGTCGGCCAAGGGCCCGCGTGCGCAACGCACGATGAGGACCTCGTCGCGCAGCTCGAGCACCGCCGCTAGGTCGTAGGGGATGACATCCGCCAAGGCGTCGAGGGCGGTGCCGAGGGTATGATCGACATCGACCGCTCGCCCTGCCAGCACCGCGACATTGCGCAGGTCGTCAAGATTCTCGCTCATGTCCCTAATCTCGGCCCCCGCGCCCGCCGCCAATCGGCGTTTGCCGGATTATTGATTAAGCATGTAATAGATTTTCGTTTTTTTGCAGGAAGGTTGGCAATCAGCCAATTCCCCCCAGGCTGGGGCCATGCCTGTCATCCTCCCCATCGCCGGCGTCGCTCCCCAGCTCCCGCGTTTTCTGGCGCCGAATGCCACGCTCATCGGCGACATCACGTTCGGGGTCGATTGTTCGGTGTGGTTCGGGGCGGTGATCCGCGCCGACATCAACCGCGTGGTGTTCGGCAACCGCTGCAACGTCCAGGATCTGTGCGTGGTGCATCTCAGCCGGCGGCTGCCGTGCGTGATGGCCGATGACGTCAGCATGGGCCATGGCGCCATCGTCCACGCCTGCAGCATCGGCACCGGGACCTTGGTGGGCATGGGCGCGCGGGTCCTTGATGGCGCGAGCATCGGTGCGCGCTGCCTGATCGCCGCCGGCTGCGTGGTGCCCGAGGGTTTAGTGGTACCCGATGGCCAGCTGATCGCTGGCATACCGGGTAAGATCGTCAAACCCCTGGCGGGCTCGATCATCGAACGCATCGGCCGCATCGCCGGCGATTATGTCGCTTATCAGCAATTGTATCCGAGCATTGCGGCCGAGGCATGCGCGAGCTAATCCGGGCATTGATGTGCGCCGGCGCCGTGGTCATCCTTGACCTCGCGAGCGCGACCTCCGTGCTTGCTGCTGAGCCGAAGATCCTCATCACCCGTGCCGATCCGTGGGTGCGTCCGGGCTTGCTGTATCGCGCTACGGTACGCGCCGAGGAGCTCGACGAGGGCGGGCCGTGGTTCGTGTCGGTGGCCCTCGTCGCCGGCCAAGCGCTGTTGGCGGTCAGCGAAATCCCCGTGCAGACCCGCGGGCAATTGGCTGCGGGCATCACCGTTGCGATGGTTCCCAACGGCATCGGCACCCAGGTGCCGATGCTGCGCGTACGGGTTTCCGACGCCCAGCATCGACTGGTGGCGCGCAGCCAGCGTGAGCTGGGCGATCACCAGGCGCTCTACGGTCGTGCGACCTTGGCAGTAGCGCGTTTGCGCGCCAGCGGCGAGACCGCCGCCCTGCCGTGGTTATGGGCGGAACAGGCCAGCGAGTTGTTGGCGCCGCAGCTCGTCGCCACCATTGCCGACGATCAGGCGCTGCGACGGATCGTCGAACAGCTCGAAGCTTGGCCGCCGCCCCTGGCGGATGGGACGGTGATGGCGATCCCACCTCTGAATATCGGCACCCAATTATTGGCCTATCGCGATCCCGTCGATACGAGCGTGCAGCCGGTACGTGTCACCGTGCCGGCGATTCCAGCGCAGCCGCCGAGGGTTGCGGTGCTCATGCATGCGCACGTCGTCGGTCTGGTCACGAAAGCGCGTTGGCCACCGCTGCCCGCCTCCTCGCTCACCGCCGCTGCTACCGCTGGGGTGACGGTGATCGAGGTTCAGGCTGCCGGCGATGGTACTGCCAGCGGCGCGGCGGTGCGTCGCATACCCTTGGCCTTGGCGGCGGTGCGGGCGGCGGGCGTGTCGGGTACGGCCGGCGCGCAGCTGCTGACCGCTACGCAGGAACTCGACCAGCCGACGGCGTGGCGCAATCCGCTGATGCGGGTTGAGGTCACGGCTAACAGCGCCCTTAGCGTCTGGTCGACGGGACCGTTCGTGGTCGTGGTCGGCAGCGAGGAGCATCGCAGCGCCAAGGAGGATGCCGAGACCCTCGCCGGGCAATTCGTCGACGCTTGGGCGGCGCATGCGCGCGGCCTGCCTCCGCGGATCCGCGATGTCGATTGGCGGGCCGGCGATTGGCGTGGACATCACGTGATCCTGATCGGTTCCTCGCGCAGCAATCGCCTGACGCGAGCCTGGGCCAAGCAGCTGCCGCTGATCTGGGATGATCGTCAGGTGACCTTCGCCGGGCAGACCGCCCACCGTTCGTTGCGGCCGAAGATCGCGGTGATCCTTCCGCGTCCCGACGAACCGGCGTGTTCGTTGCTGATTCTCGACGGTGCGCCGGCATGGACGGATGCGCTCGGAGCCCTGCCGTTCGCCAATGCCGGGGCCGCGACCGCGCTGTTCATCCCCGGTCAGCTGTCCTCTCCCGTTTCAGCTCCCGCTCCCGCTCCCGCTCCCGCTCCCGCTCCCGCTCCCGCTCCCGCTCCCGCTCCCGCTCCCGCTCCCGCTCCCGCTCCTGACGCCAAGGTCCCACTGGAGTCGGCACATGACCATCCATAATCCGCCGCCCATGCGCATCGGCATCTTCATCATCGCCATCATCCTGCTTGCCAGTTGCGCGCGTTCGGTGGCCCCGCCGGTAGTACTCAGCGCCGAGGAGAAGGTCCTGATCACGCAACTGGCCCGCGATCAGTTTGTCGTCGTCCAGTCGATGCTTCGCGAAGAGGACGGCTACCTTACCCTGCGCACGCAGCAGGGCTATACCGTCGCGTACTACCGTCTGATGCCCGCCAACGACGCCAAGAGCGAACTCTCGATCCGCCGCCTCGACGAAGCCCTCCGCCTTCAAATCGCCTGGTCCGAAGACCACCTCGGCACCGGGCCCTCCCCCCGCGGCATCTCCCGCCCATAAAAACGGCGATAGCCGCGCATCTGCGGCGTTGCCGGAAGCCTAGCTTAGCGCTGCTAAGCGTCGGCTCCCGGCGCCTTGCATATGCACGACTCTCGCCGTTTTTATACCACGTCCTTCTTGGTTAGTATGGCCTCGATCGCGAACGTGAGATGACGTGGAATCCAGGGCGATGCCCTGGGTTGTTGGTCTCGGATTGAATTCTCAACATGAGGGCCATGACCCGCATGTTCTCGTGGAATCCAGGGCGATGCCCTGGGTTGTTGGTCTCGGATTGAATTCTCATCATGAGGGCCACGACCCGCATGTTCTTGTGAGATCCAGGGCGATGCCCTGGGTTGTTGGTCTCGGATTGAATCCTCATCATGAGGGCCACGACCCGCATGTTCTCGTGGGCTCCAGGGCGATGCCCTGGGTTGTTGGTCTCGGATTGAATTCTCATTTTGAGGGCCATGACCCGCATGTTCTCGTGAGATCCAGGGCGATGCCCTGGGTTGTTGGTCTCGCATTGAATTCTCAACTTGAGGGCCATGACCCGCATGTTCTTGTGAGATCCAGGGCGATGCCCTGGGTTGTTGGCTTTGGATTGAATTCTCATTATGAGGGCCACGACCCGCATGTTCTCGTGGGCTCCAGGGCGATGCCCTGGGTTGTTGGTCTCGGATTGAATCCTCATCATGAGGGCCACGACCCGCATGTTCTTGTGAGATCCAGGGCGATGCCCTGGGTTGTTGTTCTCGTGAATCCACGTCGCCAAAAAAAACGCCGAAGGCCATCCCACAACCCAACCGTCATATAACCCCCAACTGAACTCATCGGCCGCCGAGGAGCGGTGGCGGGATAAAATCGGCGAAGCCGATCCCGCCACATTTTCAGCGCGCAGCGCTGAAAATGAGCTCCGACAAAGGCCGGGGGTACTCAGGGGCGCGAGCCCCTGCTAAACAAGCGCCGAGGAGCGGTGGCGGGATAAAATCGGCGAAGCCGATCCCGCCACATTTTCAGCGCGCAGCGCTGAAAATGAGCTCCGACAAAGGCCGGGGGTACTCAGGGGCGCGAGCCCCTGCTAGACAAGCTCGACGACGCCTTTGCCGCGTTTGACGTTGATGTCGTATTCGACCAGTTTGCGGTCGAGGGTCACGCGGTTGATGCCGAGCAGTTTGGCGGCGCGGAGCTTGACGCCGCGTTCGCGGTTGAGGGTGTGTTCGATCAGCACCCGCTCGGTGTGCTCGAAGATCGCCTGGATGTCGGGCGAGGCGAGATCGGCGAAACGCACCAGGGCATCCGCCAGCAGCTGATGGGGATCGCCACCGGGTAGGTCGCGGGTGGTGACGCGCTGGGTCTGCGGGAGGTTGTCGCTGTAGGATTTGATGGTCGCCGGGATCAGCTCTTCGATGAGCACCGTGCTGGGGGCGAGCACGACGCACTTCTGCACGCAATTCTCGAGCTCGCGGATGTTCCCCGGCCACGGATAGTTGATCATCATCTCAAGGACGTTGCGCGGCACCTCGTCGACGTTCTTGTAGTTCTGGCGATTGTATTTCTGCAGGAAATGGTTGACCAGGAGGGGGATGTCCTCACGCCGCTCGCGCAGCGCGGGAACCTGCAAGTTGACCACGTTCAGACGATAGAAGAGGTCTTCGCGGAAGCGCCCGGTCTTGACCTCTGCTGCCAGGTCGCGATGGGTGGCGGCGATGATGCGCACGTCGCTGGCGATAGGAGTGTGATCGCCGACCCGGGTGAAGGTCCGCTCCTGGAGCACGCGCAGCAGCCGGACCTGAGCTTCGAGGGTAATCTCACCGACTTCATCGAGAAACAGCGTTCCGCCATGGGCGACTTCGAAGAGGCCCTTGCGATCATGATCGGCGCCGGTGAAGGCCCCTTTGGAGTGGCCGAACAGTTCGCTTTCCAGCAAGGTTGGCGAGAGCGCTCCGGCATTGATCGAGACCAGTGGTTTGTGGGCGCGGTGGCTGTGGGCATGGATGAGCTTGGCGAGCAGTTCCTTGCCGGTGCCGGTTTCGCCATGGATGACCACCGTCGCCGTCGAGGCCGCAGCGCGGATCGCCGACTGGATGAGCGAGTTCATGGTCCCGCTGTTGCTGAGGATGTCGCTCTGCCGCACGTCGACGGTCAGGGCTCCGCGTAGGACTTGGTTCTCCTCGGCGAGTTCGCTGACCTCGAGCTGTACGCGCAGGCGGTCCATGCAGTAACGGCTGATGACGTCGACGAGGAATGCCGCCGCGTCTTCGCTGTTGCGGTGGCTGACGAGGAGCACGGCGACGGTCACGTTGCCGTCTTTGAGCTGACGCGCGACCACCGGCAGGCCGTCGGTGGCGATGGGGGCGGTAGCGGTGGTCGCCAAGGCTGCGATTTCATCGGCAGAGTCTGGTGGCTCGCCAACCAGGAAAGTTCCCGAGGGCGTGAGATGGCCGGGCCGGCAGTGCAGCCAGATGCCACCGATGGTTTTCCAGTTGGCGACTTCGATCCACAAACGCTCCAGGATCAGTCGCGGCCCCACCGCGGGGTCGAGCATATGGAGGACGGTTCCAACGCGGGTAGGCCAGGTATGCATAGTGATCTGCTGCATCACGTAGCGTTTGTCGCGCCACTCGAAGCATGGATGTACAATTATGATTTTATAATGACTTACATAAACATCTTCGGACAACTGATCGACCATCGTACAGCGCGACTGCACGAAAATAATGCAACTGTCGCGTCGTCGATCAGATGCTGAGCTGATCTTCGGCGGGGGGACTCTTCAGGGCGCTGACGCTGTTCGCTGACACTATGGGTGTCATCTCAGCGGTGTGGAGCTTTGCGGCAAGCAGCTGCGCGACTTCTGGTCGGCATGAGCCGCAACTGGTGCCGGCAGCGGTTTTCGCACAGACCGCCGCCAGGGTCGTACAGCCGTCAGCGATAGCCTTGGTAATGGTGTTGGCGCCGATGCGATTGCAGGAGCACACCAGGGCTCCATCCACCGCCGTCGCGGCGCTGCCGCCGCGCAGCAGGGTGGCGCGTTGATCTTCGAGCTCGGTGCGATTGGCGACGAGATCGCGATAGGTCGCGAAGCCGGTGGTGTCGCCGAAGAGCAGCACGCCGATCAAACGATCATCCTTGATCACCGCCTTCTGATAGATGCCGGCCTCGACATCCTCGAAGATCACCGTCTGCGTCGTTGGATCATCGGGATCGGTGTCGCCGACGGTGGCCAGCTGCACGCCATGGACCTTGAGGATGTTGCTGTTGAGGGCGCCGCGGTACGGCGCGAACAGATTGCCGCGAAGGTCCTCGACCAGATGCCAGGCCTGGCGCTCGGCGGCGGCGGTCGTGCCGGCGGCGGTGCCCTGATAATCAGAGACTTCACCGAGCGCGCAGATCGCGGGATCAGAGGTCCGCAATCGTTCGTCGACGATGATGCCGGTCGAGCAGGTGATCAGCGCCTGACGCGCAAGCTCGGCGTTGGGCGCGGTGCCGGTGGCGAAGACCACCACGTCTGCCGGCAGGAGCGTGCCATCTTGCAAACGCACGCCCGTCAGCCCCGGGCTGCCGACGAGGCTCTCGACCTGGGCCTTGAAGCGGATGTGCATGCCGCGCTCGCTCAACGCCTGCGCGAGGTAGGTGCCGGCCTTGGCATCGAGCTGACGGCCCATGAGGCGTTCGCTGCGCTGCAGCACCGTGACCTCGGTGCCGATCTCGACCAGGGCATCGGCGAGTTCGAGTCCGAGCAGGCCGCCTCCGACCACGACGGCGCGTTTGCCGGTGCCGGCGAGGGCGCGGATAGCCTCGGCATCGTGCTTCTTGCGCAGGAAGTGTACGCCGGTCTTGGGCAGTGGGCCTTGGTAGAGCTTGGCGGCGCGGCTGCCGGTGGCGATGATCAGCAGGTCGTACGGGTGGTGCACGCCCTGCGCGTCGATGATCTCCTTGCTCTTGCGTTGGATGGCGGTGATCAGGCAGCCGGGAGTGAAGGTGTAGCGCCCCTGACTGCGTTCGTGCCACGAACGCTGATCGCCTTTGACGAGGTGCTCCCAGCTCCGGCTGCCATCGACGAGGTGCGGCAGTTGCACGCGGTCA
>JBILBP010000381.1:0-2765 GCA_044353645.1 Planctomycetota bacterium
ATCGCGTGCCATCGGGATAATGGCCAGATTGGGTCCCTTGTCCCAGGTGGTGACGATGCTGTCAGAAGTTGGATCCAGCCTGCGTCCGATGGTGGGCAGGTTCCAGCGTGACTCGTATACATGCGGCTTGCTGTCCAAGGATTCCAGGGTGTCGACCACGACGATGATATCCGGTTTGACCAGGGCCACTTCGCGACGGTGCGAGGCAGGTCGTGGTCCGCGCTCGGCCCCATCACCTCGCCCACTGCGCATGTAGGCATCGACATACCAACCGCAGCCATAGTCCCACGTTGGCGTGGTGGCAAAGAGCGGGGTAGGGGTGGCGGGATCCCCAGGTACCAGGTCGACACTGAGTTCATTCTCCTCGTCGCCATCCCGTCCGCGATTTCGCCAGCGTGCCTGACCGCAACCGTCGACCATGATGGTATTGTGACTGTCGCTTGCTCGCGACCAGATGCGCCGGGGGTTTTCGTCATAGGGTCCTCCACCGTTGTCCATGAGCAGTTCGCGGCTGCCCGACCAGAGAACGACCTGCAGCTTATCCTGATGCGCGTGCCATGAGCTTCCCATCGGACCGACATCAAATAGTACATAAGTAGCATCAGCCTCCCAGCCCGTGCGCATGAGGATGAAGCCCGATTCGGGCAGAAATACGCTAGCTGGAGGTGCCGTTCCGAGTCGATTCTTCGCTGCCCAGATCAAAATGGGGTTCTCAGGAAAGCTTTTTAGCAGGGATCTGGCGAGGCGGCTGTCGCACTTCATCCAGGAGGTACAGTCATTCAGTCTCGGGATACGGCCATCGGGGGTCATGAGGCCGAATATCCAGGCGTAACTCTTGTCGATGCGATTGCTGAGCGTTGTCGGTAATTCATTGGCGAAGCCGGCGTCTCTGGCACGGTCAAGTACACGCATGATGTTGTTGCTGTTCCAATTGCCGTAACCGGGGGCAAGTTCCGACCAGGCTCCGTCTGGAAGCAGTTCCTTGGCGACGTTCTTGTCGAGCATTTCTAGAGCGAGTTTGCGCCAAGCCGGTGCTGGGGATAGCTCGGGCAACAATGCGCCGACTGAGTACAGGCCGAGCATTTCGTTGACCAGCCAGTTCGTCCCCAGGCTATGGTTTTTGACGAGATAGCGTGCTTGTTCGCACATCGAAATGGTCATCTCCAAAAGGACGTCGTCATGGACCTGAGAGGCTTTGGTAAAGACTTGGTATGCATCAGTCCACGAGCGACCAAGGCGTACCCCAACGTTTAATGTGTTGAGGGCGCCTTGCGCCGGTTTTGTCTTCGGCAACGGCATCTGTTGTCGCCATTGGCGGAATTGTCGCTCGAAGGCATCTGCGTAGCTGGTTTTTCCCTTGCGGTATCCGGCTGCGAAATCGCTCCACATTTCAGTGCGCACGATTTCTGTTCGATTTTCATGCCAGTTGATCTTTCCATCAGGGTAAGTTTTTCCTCCTATCCGACCGGCCACCGCGTCATCTGCTCTCTTGGCATTGAATTCTAGACGGTTGTCGAGCACTGCCGCCTTTCGGCTGCGAAGGTAGGAGACGAATGCTTTCCCGGCGGCTTCCACATCACCGTTATCCCCTTTGTCGCCAGTACCCAATCTACGGATTTCCGCGACTGCCGGGTTGTTCGCGTCGAGCAGGGCGATGAAATCAGCCTTTGTCAGTGGTCCTCCCTCTTCGCCGACAAGCAAGCTGGGCATCAGGCCCAGCACCAGGCCCAGCATCAGGCCCAGTACCAGGCATCTGCTGAAGATCACGAGTCGCGAGTTCAAGACTTGTGAAATAGGCATCTATGACAGCATTGTTAAATGATAACACAAAACAAGCGAAAAATAAGGGGGGGGTGAGCGCCAACGCTCGGTTCGCCACGTCTCAGCGAGACGTTGGACGACGGCGTCGGCAGTCACGCGCTCTTCCTGGCTCACGCTCTCATTTTCAGGCATTCGTGAAGCCCTGAGGCATCGATTTGCGAGGTTTTCCAGTGGCGCAGTTTTCGTCACTACGCGCCTCTGGGTGTGACAAAAGACTAGACCCAGCCGTATTCATTGTTATCATTTTGCAAAATCTGGGGGCGGCTATGAATTCATTCCACCGAGTTGCTATCATATGGTTGGTTTTAACCTGCAGCTACCTGCATGCAGCCGTCAGCCTAGCCTCGCCATTTACGGATCATGCCGTGCTGCAACGTGAAAGGCCAGTGCCGGTCTGGGGTATGGCCACGGTGGGTGAGCGGATAACCGTGACCTGCCAAGGAGTCACCGCCACGACCATCACAGATTCGAAAGGGCGCTGGAGCGTCGTGCTGGCACCTCTGCCAGTAGGGGGGCCGTACCAGATGGTTGTTTCAGGCAGTACGACCATTGCCCTCAAGGACATTCTGGTCGGCGATGTCTGGTTGTGTTCGGGTCAGTCGAATATGGCATTTACAGTCAAGCAGGCTGATCATGGCATCAGCGAGATAGCCCAGGCGAATCATCCGCAGATGCGCTTGTTTCAGGTTGCTAGAAAAGCCGCGGACGCCCCCCTTGCGACCTGCGCTGGTGCCTGGAATAGGTGCTCTCCGGCCACGATTGAGCGCTTCAGTGCGGTGGCCTATTACTTCGGCCGCGAGCTGCACTCGGCGCTGTCGGTGCCGATCGGCCTGATCGATGCCTCTTGGGGTGGAACGATGGCTGAACCGTGGACCACCCAGCAAGGCCTGGAATCGTCGCCGGAATTCAAAAACGTGTTTGCTGAATGGGATAAGATTCTAAAG
>JBILBP010000071.1:0-9417 GCA_044353645.1 Planctomycetota bacterium
AGTGGTGTCGGCGGCCTCACGCAGGCCGTTACCGATCAGATTGAGGGCCGACACGAGAATGAATACCGCCATGCCCGGTAGCCAGATGAGATGCGCGTAGTGGATGTTCTGCCGGCCCTGTTCGAGGAGCATGCCCCAACTCGCCACCGTCGGATCGCCCAGACCGACAAACGACAACGCGCTCTCGCTGCCAACGGCCCCGGCGATACCGAACGTCGCCGTGATCAGCAACGGCGTCAACGCATTGGGCAGGATATGACGAAACATGATGCGCAGCGGGCTGAGTCCCAGGGCCTGCCCGGCGGCGACGTAGTCGCGCACCGATTGCGCCAGGAATTCACCACGCACCAGGCGGGCGGTGCCCGCCCAGCCGGTGACGCCGATGACCATCATGATCACGAAGATGTCGCGCCCGGTCATCGCCACCACCACGAGGATGAGGATGAAGGTCGGGAAGCACATCATGATCTCGACCACGCGCTGCAGCAGCAGGTCGATCCAGCCGCCGACATAGCCGCTGAAGGCCCCGATCAGGGTGCCGATCAGCAACGACAGGCCGGTAGCAACCAAGCCGACGGTCAAACTGATGCGTGCGCCAGCGAACATCTGTGCGGCGACATCCTTGCCCGCCGAATCACTGCCCGCCCAAAAACGCCGGCCGCTGGAGTCATCGCGACTCAAGGGGCCCTTGAGGATCTGATTGGCCACCGGCGTGGTCGCACGAAAGGGCACCGGCGCGAACAGCGTGAAGACCCCGACGTGATTCTCGGTGATGAGCTTCTGGCTCGGCGGGCGATGGCGCCACAAGGCTTGCCAGCCGTTGCTGCCGGGGATTACCGGCAGCAGGCAGCCGGTACCAGCGACGACCACCAGCAGGGCACCGAGCAAGCAGCGACGCGTAAGGCTGATCCGTCGCCGCAACCACCAGCCGCCCGCCAGCAGCAGCGGCAGGAGCAGAGCCGTGACGTTGAAGTACACATCGTAATATTTGCCATAGCTCCACTTATTGAAGAGATCGCCGATCACCGGCAACGACAGTCCGTGTTCGTCCCACCACACCAGGGCGACATCGTTGGCGAAAAACGGCGCGTAGATGCCGGCGAGGACGATCACCGCCACCATCCACACCCCCCAGCGCACGCTCGCATTGCGCCAGGCCTTGGCCCACATCCCGAGATGCTCAGACATAGCGGCTCCGAATGCGCGGATCGACCACCGCATAGAGGATGTCGGCGATCAGGATGCCGATCAGCAGCAGGCCGACCGAGACCACCGTCGAAGCCAGGATCAGCGGCGCATCCTGCTGGCGGGCGGCATCGAGCAGGAGCATGCCCAGGCCGTTGATCGAGAAGATCATCTCCACGATCAGCACACCGCCGAAGAGCTCGGCCAGCAGCCCCGAGCTGAGCGTGATCAGGGTCAGACTGGAATTGCGGAAGGCATGGCGATAGACGATGGCGTCTTCGCTGACGCCCTTGGCGCGGGCGGTACGCACGTAATCGGCACCCATCTGCTCAAGCAGGTTGCCGCGTAGGTAACGCGAGAGGCTGACGAAGCTGGCATAGCTGAGCGTCAGCAAGGGCAAGAAACCGTGCCACAGGTAATCGAGCAAAAAAAGCGGCGTCGAAAACCACAGGTTGTCAGGATCCGCCAGGCCCTTGTTGGGGAAGGGCGCCGCACTGCCCGCAGAAGAGGTACACAGATGGTGCAGCAGCAAGGTGCCGACGAAGAACGACGGCAAGGACCACAGCAGGAAGAGCGTATTGGTGGTGACGGTATCTTCGAGCGTGCCGGCCCTACGCGCCGAGCGGATGCCCAAAGGCACTGCCACCGCCCAGGCAATGAGGATCGACAGCACATTCAGGCCGAAGGTGGTCTGCCAATAGCGCCCGATGACCGCGAAGGCCCCCTCCTTCTTGGTTTCCGACCACAGATCAGCGGTCGCCAGGCGGGTCAAGAAATCAACGAAGCCGGTTCGCAGCACCAGTGCCGACCACCGGCGCTCCTGACTGAAATCGGCGGCATTCGCCGGCTCATCGACCACCGCCAGTAAGGCCGTGCGCTTGCTTGCCGCCTGTGGATCGTCGCTGACGAACGGCTTGCCCGGGGTCTGGCGATAGCTGATGACCAGGGTCCGCAGCAGGCGGTTGCGGTTCTGCAGCTGGCGCAGGCGCTCGGGCGGCAGACGGTCGAGATCCCAGACCTCGATCGAGGTATACGCGCACAGTGCCAGGGCCTGGCTCGCCGGGCCGTGGAGATCGACGAGCGACTCATCGCGGAGGATCTCGGCCAGCGGCCGCACCGCCAGGGCGCCGACCAGCCAGAGTTCTTTTTCCTGGCGGTTGCGGGTGCTGTCAGGGCTGGGGAAATCCGGCGCCGTCGCCCGCAGCCAGGCGATGACGCGGTCCTTGGTCAGGAAGCCGTGGGTGTTGAGCAGCGCCGGCAGGTCATTGCCGGTGCGGCGGAAGCGATCGATCTTGGCCTCAAGGTTCCAGTTGCCGGCCCCCACCTTGCGCTCGCCGACCGTTTCGCCGGCGCTGGCGCTCAGCTCGTCGGTGAGCGAAAACGCCTGCAGGCGCAAGACCACGAAATTGACGCAGAGGATCCCGAAGAAGGTCGGGATCATCAGCAGCAGGCGCCGGATGATGTAGGCGGTCATCGATGCCGGCTTAGCGCGGGAAGAACCACGTCAGCGGCGTACGGCTCTTGAGCGGATGCAGATGATCCAGGCCCCAGGCCACGCCATCGAGATAGCGATCGGCCTCCGTCGATCCCGGCGGGCGCAGATTCTGCCAGATAAAAATGGTCTTCGACGACATGAAGAAAGTGTACGGTTGCAGGGCGTGGATGCGCTGCTGGACCTTGCGTGCGATCGCCAGGCGCTTCTCGGCGTCGAACTCCTCGCGCATCTGCACCGCCAGGGCATCGACCTCGGGATCCGCGAAGGCGCAGTGATTGCTACCGCCGGGAGTGTCGATCTGCGACGAGTGCCAAAGCTGATAGAAGTCGAGGTCAAAGCTCATCTGCCACGAACCGACCACGGCATCGAAGTCGCGATCCTCGTAGACGCGGATGAGTTCCTTCCATTCCAACGGCGTGGTCTCCATTTCGATCCCGATGCGTTTGAGTTCGCTGCGGTAGATTGCCAGGGTGTTGTCCCATTCCGGTGAGTTCGCGTAATATTTGACGCTGAAGCGGAACGGTACGCGCTTGCCGCCCTGCTCGCGATCGAGCAGGCCGTCGCCATCGGAATCGCTCCAGCCGGCCTCAGCTAAGAGCTTCTTGGCCTGCTCAAGGTCGAAATCCAGCGGTTTGAGAGTGGCGTCGTACGCCAGTGAATCGGGGTGCACGTCGGACCAGATACTTTGCCCCAGGCCCATGAAGACATCGCGAATGATGCGCTCCTTGGGAAAGGCGTAGGTCATTGCCTGGCGGGTCTTGGCATCGGCGAACAACAGCCGGCGGGCGTTCCAGCCGACATACGAGAACACCTGGCGCTTGCAGGCCTCCCAGCCGAACTCGCCGCTGCGCCCGGCGCGGGCATTGGCCGGATCGAAGTCAGCGAAGCGCAGTTCCTTGTGATCGAGGATCTCGCTCTTGTACTTCAAAGGCGGCAGGCGACTGATGTGCACCTGCCCGTTCTTGAAGGCCACCAGCTGGGCATCGTCCTGTTTGACCTCGAAATTGTATTCGATGGTCTCGAAGTGCAGCGAGGGTGCGGCCCAATAATCGGGATTGCGGCGGAGGCGCGCGACCTTGTCGGCGGTGAACTCGACGAGGCGAAACTCACCGACCCCGCACACGCCGCGCTGCTCATCGAACCAGTGCTTGTTGAAGACCACCGCCACCTGGTCGTCGGGAATCAGCGAGCCATCGCCGTTACGCCCATAGATGTGCTTGGGCAGGGGCGAGGCTCCGAGCGAGGACGAAAGACTGGTGAAGACCTTTTTCTTCCACACCAAGCGCAAGGTATAGGGATCGGGAGTTTCGACGCGCTCGAGGTCCTGATAATAACTGCGCAGGTGCTCGCAGTCGACCTTGGGATCGAGGACCAGTTGGATGGCGAAGGCGAAATCGGCGCTGGTAAGCTCCTGCGGCTGACGCAACCAGGCGAACTCCGGACGCTCGGCGATGAGCGGGGTCTGCCAGCGAACCCCTTTGCGCAACGTGAAGGTATAGGTCTTGAAATCGTCGCTGATGATCGCCGACTCGGCGAGCTGCGAAAACCACGTCTCGGGTTCGGCAGCGGTGTGCGTGGCCAGGGCATCGTTGCAGCTGTCCTGGATGTCGCTGGTGAACGCGTCGTTGCTCAGCAGCGGATTGAGGCCCTTAGGCGTCGAGGCGAACATGCGCAGGGTGCCGCCCATGTGCGCAGGATTGAGGTAGCTGCGATCAAGCGGCTTGAGGAATTCGACGTTCAGCCTGGGCACGCCGTCGAGCACGGGTCCGGCCGGCGCGGCGGTGATCACGGCGGGTTTCAAGTCCGACCGCTTGTTTTCAGCAGGCTTGGCTTCGGTCGATGTGATCGTTGGGGTTTCGCTGCTAGTCGTTGGCGGAAGCACCGCGCTGGGCGTCGCGGTTGGCACCGGCACCAGCGGCCGGGACTCGATGGCGGTGCGCAGCCGGCGCAGTTCGTCAGTCTGCGCCCGGCTGGCTTCGGCCATCTCGCGAAACGATTTCGACATCTCGCCGAGCTGCTCCGGCCGGCGCACCTGATCAACGAACACGATCAGCAGCAAAACGGCGATTACCGACAACAAGGCGACTTTGAATCCATTCATGGACAAAAGCCTATATTTATCCCTGCAGGAGCAACGACAGCCCGCCTCAACGCACGACGCGCGCGCTGCCTCCGCCGGCCAGGGCCAGCACTTCCGCCTTGGTCGCCATCGAGGTGTCGCCGGGCGTGGTCATCGCCAGGGCGCCGTGCGCGGCGCCGTACTCGACCGCCATCTGCGGGCCGTCACCGGCGAGGAAGCCATAGGCGACGCCGCTGGCGAAGGAATCGCCGCCGCCGACGCGATCGAGGATCTCCAGGGCATTGCGCTGCTGGGCCTGATAGAACGTGCCATCGGCCCACAGCACCGCGCCCCAATCATTGACGCTCGCCGAGTGCACCTCGCGCAGGGTGGTGGCCACGACCTTGAAATTAGGATAGGTGCGCACCGCCTCCTCGATCATCGCCTTGAAGTTCGCGGGATCCAGGCCGCTGCGCTGGGCATTGAGCCCGGGCACGGCGAAACCCAGCGATTCGGTGAAGTCTTCCTCGTTGCCGATCATCACGTCGACGTACTTGGCGATCTCACGATTCACTTCCTGGGCGCGCTTGGCGCCGCCGTAGGTCTTCCACAGGCTCGGCCTGAAATTAAGATCATAGCTGACAACGGTTCCGTGGGCCTTGGCGGCGCGCATAGCCTCGATGGCGACCTCGGGGGTGTGCGCGCCGAGGGCTGCGAAGATGCCGCCGCAATGGAACCAGCGCACGCCTTGGGCGAAGATCGCATTCCAGTCGAAATCGCCCACCGCCAGCTGGCTCACCGCCGTGTGCCCGCGATCGGAACAGCCCACCGCCCCGCGCACGCCGAAGCCGCGCTCGGTGAAATTGAGACCGTTACGTACCGACCGGCCGAGGCCGTCATAGGGCAGCCAGCGGATCAGCGAGGTATCGACTCCACCCTGGAGGATGCAGTCCTCCACCAGCCGTCCGATCTGATTGTCGGCGAACGCCGTCGCCACCGCCGAGCGCAGACCGAAGCAGCGCCGCAAGCCACGCACGACGTTGTATTCGCCGCCACCTTCCCAGGCACTAAAAGTCCGCGTGGTGTGGATGCGGCCAGCACCGGGATCGAGGCGCAACATGACTTCACCGAGGGCCAGGGCGTCCCAGCGGCAGGCGGTGGCGGGCTTGAGATTCAGGGCCATAAAGGAGCTCTCCGAGAAGGTTCCTAAAGCCTGCCGAGATAATCGGTATGGTCAACCATTATCATATATTATATATATTGACTGAGGTCACTAAGCTGGTATTTTAAGCTCATGAACACTGCTGCCGCGACTATTCTCTCGACCATCCGCGCCCGCCGTATCGTGCCGGTGATCGCTCTCGAGCGCGCTGATCAGACCGTACCGCTGCTTACGGCCCTGGCCCAGGGCGGTCTGGAAGTCGCAGAGATTACCTTCCGCACCGCCGCCGCCCGCGAGGCCCTGGCCATCGCTGCTGAAAAATTTCCGAACTTCGCCCTCGGTGCCGGCACCGTCACCACCCGCGATGAACTCGCCGCCGCCATCGCCGCCGGAGCGCGCTTCGCCGTCGCCCCCGGGTGTAATCCGACCATCGTCCATGCCGCCCGCGAGGCCGGCCTGCCCTTCTTTCCGGGCGTATGCTCGCCGAGCGACATCGAGCGCGCCCTCGAACTCGGCTGCACGACGATGAAGTTCTTCCCCGCCGCCCAGGCCGGTGGCACGCCGATGATCAAGGCGCTGTATGCGCCGTATCAGCACCGCGGTATCAGCTTCATTCCCACCGGCGGGATCGAGCTCAAGAACATGCCCGAATACCTCGCGACGCCCGGCGTGCTTGCCATCGGCGGTTCGTGGATCGTCGCCAACGCCCTGGTCAAGGCCGGCAACTGGGACGAGATTACGCGCCTTACGGCCGAAGCCGTGGCCGCCGCAGCCGCCGTCTAAATCCCCCTTTTTCATCTGGAGTCTCCATGACCATCCCCGTTGCTCTCGTCACCGGTGGTTCGCGCGGTCTCGGCCGTGGCGTCTGCCTTGAACTCGCAAAAGCTGGTTGGTCGGTAGCGATCAATTACGCTGGCAACCAGGCCGCTGCCGATGAGTGCGTCGGTCTGTGCCAGGAGGCGGCGACCGTCGACGGACAGCGTTTCATCGCCGTGCAGGGCGACATCTCCGATAGCGCCAGCCGCACGCGCCTGTTGCCGGCGGTGCTCGCCAACCTGGGCCGCATCGACAGCCTGATCAACAATGCCGGCATCGCCCCCAAGGTCCGCGCCGACGTCTGCGAGGCCGACGAAGCGAGCTTCGACCTGCTCATTGGCACCAATCTCAAGGGACCGTACTTCTTGACCCAGCAGGTCGCCAATCACTGGCTGCAGACCGCCGATGATGGCGCTGTGCGCTGTTCTTCCGGCGCTGTGCGCTACCGCTCAGTGGTCTTCGTCACCAGCATCAGCGCCCACACCGCCTCGGTGAACCGCGGCGACTACTGTCTGGCGAAAGCCGGCCTGGGCATGGCGGTGCAATTGTGGGCCAGCCGCCTGGCGGCGCATGGCGTGGTCGTGACCGAAGTCCGCCCGGGGATCATGAAGACCGACATGACCGCCGGCGTCACCGGCAAATACGATGCCCTGATCGCTCAAGGCCTGGTGCCGCAACCGCGCTGGGGCAGCGCCGAGGATGTCGGCCTAGCGGTGGCGGCCCTCGCTGGCGGCTCGTTCCCCTTCTCCACCGGCACCGTGATCGATGTCGATGGCGGCTTCCACATCCGCCGTTTGTAAGGTCACCGCATGCCCGCCATCGCCCAGAACATCCTCGATGCCCTGACCCGGGTCGACATGCCGGCCTTGCCGGCCGCGCAAGCCGTCGGCGAGACCATGGACGTCGGCGGGCTGACCCTGCCGGTGTGGCGCTGCCAGGCCCTGGTCGTGGGCAGCGGCGCCGCCGGTCTGCGCGCCGCGATCGAACTGCAGCGGCACGGCGTGCAGGTGCTGGTTGCGACCATGAGCGCCTATGGCGGAACCTCGGCCTGTTCGGGCTCCGACAAGCAGACCCTGCATACTGCCGGAACCTCGAACAAAGGTGACCACATCGCCAGCCTCGCGCACGACATCGGCAGCGGCGGATGCATGGACCATGATCAGGAATACGTCGAAGCCGCCGGCTCCTTCGCGGCTTTCGGCGTGCTCCAGTACCTCGGGCTGCCCCTGCCGACCGATCGCTTCGGCGCCGTCCTGCGCTACCAGACCGATCATGATACCGTCGGCCGCGCCACCAGCTGCGGCCCGCGCACCTCGCGCCTGATGGTCCAGGTGCTGGCCCAGGAAGCCCTGCGTTTGCAGGTCGGCTTCCGCCGCAAATGCGAAGCCGTGCAACTGCTGATCGATGGCGGTCGCTGCGTGGGTGTGGTTGCGATCGATCGCGAGCACAGCAGCAACGCGCATGGCCTGTGCGTGATCCTCGCCGGCACCACCATCCTCGCCACCGGCGGCCCCGGTGAACTCTATCGCGACAGCGTCTATCCCCGGCATTGCTACGGCTCGCTGGGCATGGCCTTGGAAGCCGGCGTCAGCACCTGCAATCTCACCGAGAGCCAATTCGGCATCGGCACCCGCCGCCAGGAATTCCCCTGGAATCTCTCAGGCACCTACGTGCAGGTCGTGCCGCGCATCTTCAGCCGCGATGCTGCCGGCACGGAATACAATTTTCTCGGTGATTATTTCCGCACCACCCAGGAGCTGGCCTCGAACGTCTTCCGCAAGGGCTATCAGTGGCCCTTCCACGCCACGCGCATGCTCGACTTCAAGAGCAGCCTGGTGGATCTCGCGATCGCCGAGGAGACCCGCCGCGGACGTACCGTCTACCTCGACTTCCTGCGCAATCCCGATGCGGTCCCCGGGGATCTGCCGTTCGCGATCAGCCGCCTCGATGACGACGCCCGCGCCTATCTCGAAAACAACGAGGCCCTGCAGGCGACCCCGCTCGCCCGCCTGGCGCACATGAACCCCCTGGCGATCGAACTCTACCGCATGCACGGGGTCGACATCGCCATCGACCCCCTGCCCTTCGCGGTCAATCACCAGCACATGAACGGCGGCGTGCAGGTCGATTCCGAAGGTCAGACCTCGCTGCCCGGCCTCTACGCCGTCGGCGAGGTCGCGGGCACGCATGGCGTGACCCGCCCGGGAGGCGCGGCCCTCAATGCCGGCCAGGTCATGGGCATGCGCGTGGCCCGGCACATCGCCTGGGCACACCCCGTGGTGCCCGGCGCGCTCGAGGTCAACGCCCAGGTCGCGCAGGCGGTGGCGCTTGCCACGTCCGCCGTCGGTCGCGAAGGCGGCCTCGATCCGGTCCAGGTCCGCGACCAGATCCAGGCGCGCATGAGCGACAACGCCGGCTTCCTCTGCCCGGTCGCAGCAGTGCCGGCGGCGCTCGCAGCGGCCAGGGAGCTGCGTCAGCGCATCCTCCGCGAGGGCCTCAGCATCAGTTCGCCAGCGCGCAGCGCGGAAGTCTTCCGCTGGCGGCAGATGGCCCTCACCAGCGAGGCCGTGCTTACCGCCTTGGATCATTACGTTGCTGATGGCGGCGGCAGCCGCGGCGCACGCGCCTATTGCGCCGCGGATGGCCCGGATGTTCCGCAGGCCCGTGCCAAGGATCTCTCCGAATTCCGTTTCCGCCGGG
>JBILBP010000382.1:0-2747 GCA_044353645.1 Planctomycetota bacterium
CGCGGCCTGTCGTTGGCAGAATTCATCCGCTCGCTGCTCGCCGAAGCCGTCGCTGCCAGTCCCGAAAGCCAGGGTATCGATCCGCTGTATGCCGATGATGCGCTGTGGCCGGCCCCATGAGCCAAGCGCCGGTGTTCGTGGTCGCCGATGCCCTGGTGCTGCGCCATGTGGCGGGCGATCCGCTGCATGCCCACAGCCGGCGGTTATGGGCGCATCTGTCGGCGACGCGTCCGCCCCTGGTGACCATCGCCGCCCAGCTCGATGCCGCCGCCACGACCTTGGCGCGGGTGACTGAACCCGCGTTTGCCGCCGCCCGTGCCCGCCATTGGCAGGCCTCGCAGGCCCTGCAGGTGATCACTCCCGAGGACGATGATCGCCGGGCGGCCTACGCCTGGCTCGAACGCTGGCGCGATCCGGGAGTGGATATGGCCGACTGCCTGGCCTGGGCGGTGATGACGCGTCTGCGTGTGGCGACGGCGGCCACCTGGCGCGAGCCGTACCGGTGGGCCGGATTCGGCTTGCTGTCGATGCAGGTGCGGTGAGCGAAACAAGAGGAGACCAGGTCGGTGATTGCCGATGGCGGCGCTAGGTGGCATCCTCAGCTATTCGACCATGCGCAAACCGATTCCGCCATCGCCTTCATCGCCATCATCGCCAGCCGATCTGCCGACCATGCCGTTGTCGGCGCTGCCTCAGGATGGCGACGCGCTCGGACCGGTGACGGTGGGCACGCTCGGGCCGCTGACGGTGGGTACCGTCGGCATCGGGACGGTCGGCACGGCTAACGGGGCCAATAAGACTCCACGCGCAGTCCCCGATGAATTCGCGGGTTATCGGCGGGTTCGCCAGCTGGGCATCGGTGGCATGGGCGAGGTCTATCTCGCCCATCATCAGCGCCTCAACCGCCACGTGGCGCTCAAGCTGCTGCGTGCGAATGTCTCCGCCGATCACGATTTCAACGCTCGTTTCCTGCGCGAGGCCAAGGCCATGGCGGCGGTCAACCACGTCAACGTCGTCGCCATCCACGATGCCGGCGAGGTCGACGGCTTCCTGTTCATGGCCCTCGAATACGTCGAGGGCACCGATCTCGGCAAGCTGCTCAAGACCCGCGGCGTCCTCGATGAGGCTACCGCCCTGAAGATCTTGATCGGTTGCTGCCGTGGCCTGGAAGCCATCCACGCCGCCGGACTGGTGCATCGCGACCTCAAGCCGGCGAACATTTTCCTCGATCGTCAGGGCGAACCCAAGATCGGCGATCTCGGCCTGGCCCGCCACGTTGATGGCGATGATCGCATGACCATGACCGGCAGCGCCTGGGGCACGCCGGCCTACATGCCGCCCGAGCAATTGCGCGGCGTCGCCGACATCGACATCCGTTGCGACCTGTATGCCTTGGGCGCGACCTTGTTCACGGCGCTCACCGGCAGCGAGCCGTTCACCGGCCAGACCGCCTTCGTGGTCACCACCCGCATCCTCACCGAAGCCGCGCCCGATCCGCGGACGCTCAACCGCACGGTCTCGCCGGCACTGGCGGCGATCATCCGCACCTGCCTGGAAAAGGACCGCGATAAACGCTATCCGACACCGACCGCACTGCGCATCGACCTTGAGCGCGCGCGCGCTCATCTGCCGCTGGCGTTCGCGGCTCTTGCCAGCGGCCCCGCCAGCGGCCCCGCCAGCGGCCCCGCCAGCGAGGCGGCGGTGCCGATCATCGGCGCTGCCGCCCGTCGTGCTCCATCACCGGCGGCGGTAGCGGCGGGCAGCAGCCTGCAGGTCAATGCCACGCTGGTGAAGTGCATGGTCTACGGCACGGCCGTCGGCCTGCTCGCGCTGGTGATCTGGTCGCTGCACGGCGGGACCACGGCGATGGTCCAGAAGCTTCCGATCTTCATTCCCGAGACCGACACCACGCCCCAGCTCAAACCCAGCCGGCCGTGGATGCAGGTCGAAGACCGTGACGGCATCGGTGCCTGGGCGCGTATCGTCGTCAACCAGGTGCCGATGCGCCTGCGGTATCTGCCGGCGGGGACCTTTCGCATGGGCAGTCCGCTCGGCGAGAGCGGACGCTCGGCCAGCGAAACCCCGCACCAGGTCACTTTGAGCAATCCATTCTGGATCAGCGAAACGGAAGTGACCCGCGATCTGTGGGCGGCAGTCATGGGCAGCGGCGCTCCCGGAACGGAGCCGGTGACCAATGTCAGCTGGTATGATGCACGGGATTTCCTCACCGCCTTGGGCGAGCGCGTGCCCGGCCTCCATGCGCAATTGCCGACCGAGGCGCAGTGGGAATACGCCTGCCGTGCGGGTGCGAATGAGGCCTTCGCCGGCGGTGATCGTCCTGACTCCGGCGAGGCCATCGCGGTCAAGGCCCTGCGCCCGGTCGCCAGCGGCAAGCCCAATCGTTTCGGGCTTTTCGATTTGCAGGGCAATGTCCGTGAATGGTGCGTGGATGATTGGGATGGCCGGGAAGCTCTGCCCGAGCGTGCCGAGAGCGATCCGCTGTCGCATTTCGGGACCAGGTCGGTGGTCCGCGGCGGGGCCTGGGATGCCGGCGAAGACACCGCCCGCAGTGCGGCCCGGATCGCGGTCGATCCCCAGCAGCGGGTGGTCGATATCGGCTTCCGTTTTGTCGTCGAAGATCCGCCGGAAGTGCGGCCGTAGGAGCCTGTCGGAGATAGGCGCCAGGAACGGGCTGGGAATTGGTTCGAGCAGCTCGATTCCGGGGGCGCGGGCGACTCGCCCGCGTT
>JBILBP010000383.1:0-2744 GCA_044353645.1 Planctomycetota bacterium
GGCGCAGTTTGCGCACCGTGCCGGGGAACGGCAGCATGCGCGCGGTGATCCCGCGATCGACCTCGTCGACGAAGCCGGCCAGCAGCTTGTCGAGGACGTAGGCCACCAGGGCCTGCGGTGGCGGATGCACGACGCCGGTGGACACCAGCTGATTGATCACCGCTTCCTCGCCGGCGCGCTGCGACTCGATGACCCCGCAGGCGCCGACATGGACGTCGCCAGAGAGGATGGTGACGCGCGTGGCGGTGCTCTGCGACCATGCCAGCAGGCGATGGATCAGGCGCAGACGTTCCTCCTGATGGCTGGAGCTGCACCAGTGGTCCTTGAGATCGTCTTCGAGTTCCTGCTCGCCGGGCAGCCAGCCGAGCACCGCCTCGACGGCCTTGAAATTGGGATAGACCACCGGGATCGAGGCCATCACCAAGAGATGCTTCTTGCCGCTGAACGCACCCAGGCGCGCGTACAGGGCAGTCCATGAAGTCGGAGTCACGACCTGATCCTGGGTGCGGTTGGTGCGCAGATCGGGAGCCCATAGGACGGTGTCGTTGACCTCGTAGCAGAACGAGAAATCGCCCTCGCCGACGGCCCCCGGTACGCGTTCATCGGCGGCGCACTGCAACTGAAACAGGCGCATGGCGGCGCGCGCGGCGGCGAAGATCCCCTGGTACACCGGGCAGCCCTGCAACTCGACGTCGTAGCTGCCCCAGCCATCGAAGATGTCGTGGTCATCCCACATCATCAGCGTCGGCACAGTGGCGAAGACCGCGGCCATCTCCGGCTGGCTCCAACGCGTCAGGTACAGCCGCTGGTAGAAGCGCTCGACGGCCTGCTGGCGGGTGGCGTTCCACGGCATCTTGAGCTTCTGGGCCCGCGTCAGATGCGTCCAATCGTTCAACTGCGGCAGATCGAAGACGCCATCGGCGTAGACCTGGTCGCCGCCCATGAGCAGCAGCTGGAAGGGCTGGGCAAGGTGCTGGACACCGATCTGGCGCCATAAACCAAAGGGATCCTTGGTGCCGTCGGCGAGTTTCTTCGAGGAGAAGCCGTTGCAGGACACGTAAGCTTGGCGCAGCGGCTCGACTGATCCCGGAATCGTGAACACCGCGGTCTGCTCGCCAAGACGGTAGGTGACGCTCTGCTGAACAGTGCCCTGCGGCACGGCGATATCCCAACGCCAGACGTTGGCGCCATCTGCCTGTCCGAGCAGCTGCGGCACAGCGCTGGTGCCGGCCGAGACGCTCAACGGCGGTGGCGAGCCGGTGTCTGCCGCGAGGATCGAGACCCGCCAGAGGCCCCCTTGGACACCGCGAAAACCGAGGATTGGACCTAAGCGCATAAAAACTCCTACGTAGGTGCCGGCGCAATCTAGCACGCCAATCGTAGGTCGCCATGCACATCAGGTCGCTGGTCCAAAGAGTGAGGTTCCTTGGACATTGCACCGCCCTGGTGGTCCGGAACATAGGGTATGCGCACCGCTTCGATCAGCCGTAAGACCCGTGAGACCGAAATCTCGGTGACCTGGAATCTGGATCAGGCGGGAGCCGCCCAGATCAGCACCGGAATCGGTTTTTTTGATCATATGCTCGAAGCCCTCGCCAAGCACAGCGGCACCACCCTGCAGGTGGCGTGCCAGGGCGACCTGCACATCGATGGCCATCACACCACCGAGGACGTCGGCATCGTCATGGGGCAGGCCCTCCGCCAAGCCCTCGGCGAGCGCGTCGGCATCGAGCGTTTCGGCCACATCGCCTGCCCCCTCGACGAAGCCCTGGTGCAGGCCTCGCTGGATATCTCCGGCCGGGGCTACCTGGTCTACGAACTGCATCCGCCGGCGGGACTGATCGGCACCTGGGACACTGAACTGGTCCGCGAATACTTCGGCGGCTTCGTCGAACACGGAAAATGCTGCGTCCACCTGCACCAGCTGCAGGGCCGCAACAGCCACCATATCGTCGAAGCCGGTTTCAAGGCCTTTGCGCGGGCGCTTAAGCAGGCGATCCGCATCACCGGCACCGACCTCCCGACAACCAAGGGTCTCCTCGGCTGAACGGAGCGAGCGCTATGGCTGAGCGGCTGGCAACGGATTGAAAAAAACCGCTGCCAGCGGCTGATTGGCGACCAGGCGCGTGATCACCAGGCGGATGCGCGCGCTATGGGCGTCTTCGATGATGACTTCCTGGGGCTCATCGCCCTTGAGCAGCACCGCGATGCGCGTCAGCTGCTCCTTGAGCTCGGCAGTGGCGGGCACGAACAGCAAGGTCCGGCCGGCGGCGGTGGTTTCCAAGGTCATGAAGAACTCCCGGCTCAGCCGCGGGACATCGAGCAGGATGCAGGCCACGATGCGCTCGAGGTCAAGATCCTGCGTACCGGGTTTGACCACGCGCACAGTCGGTGGCTCGTCCTCGACCATCTGCTCGATCGCCCAATGCGTGATGCCATCCGAGCACCAGCGGTGGATGTCGCTGTGGTCGGCTTCAGAGATTTTCACATTGTATTTGCTCGGTGCCCCTTCGATGCCGCGTTGGAGGTTGAAGATTCCAACCTTCTCCTGGATTCCGCCGCTGCTGTTCTCGGTCATCCAGGTGAAATCGCCGCTCAGGGTGGTCACCGTGCTCTGCGCCGCCGCCAGGGCCGCGACCTCGGGGCCGGGCTCAGGCGGGGGCGGCAGTAGCGACTCGGCGGCCGTGACGCCCACCCAGAGGCCCAGGAAAAGAACTGCCAACCTTGCACCGCTATGCATGTGC
>JBILBP010000072.1:0-9378 GCA_044353645.1 Planctomycetota bacterium
TGGCGGGGTTAGATCTGACGCGGAAAATGCCTCACCAGATTGGTGGGACGGCAGAATGGGTAGATCTGATGACATAGCATACACTTACGGCGATACGGTGGATGCCAACTGCGATTTTGAGGTTCAATCAAACGGAGGGCTTGGCAAGGCTCAGAAGCTTGGTGCATGCATCGGTGGTCAGCATGCTGCCAACCTATCGCCGAAAGGGAAATCGCCGAAAGGGAAAATGACCCACACTCAGAGCCTCGCTCGTAGTCCACCCACACCACAGGTGAAAGAGTCTAATACAATTGGCCAGCACGGAATTTTTGTGGTAAAATAGAGTATGGATTGCACCAACCGTTCCCCCAGTGGTCGCAGATCTTCGACCCGCGCCGGTCAACATCGTCGTAGCCATGGATCAGGAATCATGGCGATCCTCGACCTGCTGGGAATACTTGCTGTTGCGGCGGTAGTATTTCATGTGCATCAAGCCCCGGCATCGCCGATGAGCTCGTCCCGCCCAGTGCTTTTGACATCCAACCCAAACTTCACCACCAACGCGATCCCACGGCATGGCGATGCACCGCCCAGGACGACGATCACCGGACAGAGAGTAGATGGCTCAGCTGAGATCGAGCGGTCAGCGGTTACGACACCCTCCTCAGCCGGTGATGCATTGAGTCGTAGGCAATCCGATCTACCGATGACCTCGGCCGGAGTCGCCTCAAAGGTGAACGTGCCGCCTCAGATCAGCGACGCGGTCGCGTCGGAGATCCAGCCCTACCTGCTGAATGATAAGCGCGATCCCCTAGCACGCGCGCTCACCAGCCACCCCCGACTGTTCGCCAATGGCTCTCGCTTTTTACAAGTAGCGACCAGTGCCTCTCCGGAGATCAAGGCCGCGATACGGACGCTTTCCGCAGAAGCCGCCTTCCTCCGCGACAAGCCCCTCCTCGAGCGTAAGATCGAAGACAATCGCCTGCTGGAGGTCAGCAGAGAAGCGGTCCTGCGCATCGGAACCCTCGCTGCTGTTTACCGCTTGCGGAAAGACACCGCGGCCGGTCAGGCAGCATGCCGGCAACTTCTGGCGATTGCTCGCTTCTCCGATTGGCATCCGAAACATTACCTGGATGTGGGTGAAATGACCTTGGCAGCGGCGCTCGGCTATGATTGGTGCTATGACCTGCTCAGTCCTGCGGAACGTACGGAAGTAAGTGCCGCGATCGCGACCAAGGGTTTACATCCATCGCTCGACGCTCGGGTGCCTTTCTGGGTTGCCGGAAATACGAACTGGACCCAGGTCTGCCACGCGGGGATGATCGCCGGCGCACTCGCTATCCACGAAATTCAACCGGAACTGGCCCGCCAGATCATCAACCGCGCCTTGATCTATTTACCATTGGCCATGGATGCGATCTATGATCCGACCGGTAACTATCCCGAGGGTCCGATGTATTGGAGCTATGGCACGCATTACAATATCATCGCCATCGAAGCCCTGCGCTCGGTACTGCGCGATGACAGCGACCTCGGCCGTCATCGCGGCCTCCTCGCCTCGGGTTTCTTCCTCGCCCATGTGCAAGGTGCCAATGGTCAGCCGTTCTGCTATGGCGACTGCTTATCGACCGCTCCTGAATGGGCTTCCCATGCCGCTGCCCTGGCTTGGCTGGCTCGCGAAAATGGCATTGATTCCCTGCGCCCGGTGGCGCCGCAATCGCGGTGGAAGCCTAGCCTCGATAGCGATTACCGCTTCCTGCCATTCCTACCGCTCTGGCTAGCCGGCAGTAAGGGGCGAAATGAGCCCTTGCCCCTAGATTATGTCGGTGGTGGAAAACGCCAAGTCTGGCTAGCGCGCAGTGCTTGGAACAAGCCTCAGGCGGCATTCGTCGGAGTCACCGGCGGCTCACCTGGCGATTCCCACGGACATATGGACGCGGGCAGCTTCGTCTTCGAGCTCGATGGTGTCCGCTGGGCCCATGACCTGGGGATGCATCCTTATGCCCCACTTGAAAAAGGCATAAAGCTCTGGGATCTCAACCAGAATAGTCAGCGCTGGACGGTATTCCGGCTGGGCGCGGATGCTCATAACATTCTGCGTCTTCCCGGCATCTCTCAGAACGTTAAGGGGCGGGCCGTACTGACGCAAACGGGAGCAGATCCCGCCCGCCCAGGCTGCGAAATCGATCTCACCAGCATCTACGCGCCCCAAGCGGCCCGGGTCCAGCGTCAAATTCGATTTCCCAGCCGCTCGGCCTTGGAGGTCATCGACCGTGTTGACCAGCTTGCCGTGACGGGACCCATCGGTTGGCAACTCCTGACCCACGCCAAGGTGACTGTGGACACCAGAAGGCGCACCTTCCACCTCAAGGAATCTGGTAAATCCTTAGATGTGACCGTGGCGGAACCAGCATTAGTACGCCTTACCACTGCTCCTGCGGCACCGCGACTGTCGATCGAAAGGCCCAATCCGGGCTTCACCCGGCTGCTGGTGGAAGTGGACGGAGTCGCTGGGGCCTCGGTGGAGATCCGCGTGCAACTCTATCGCCCCTGAGTCGAACTACCCGCAAAGCGCAAACGGTGAGCGCCGCTCACGCACGCCGTCACGCTCGCCGGCTTGCCAGATAGCGATCTTCCATCCGAAAACTTGACACAGGTTTGAGGTTTTTGGGACGCACGACAACGATGTCGACACTATGTCGCTACTACGCGACTGTGCCCATATGAAGGAGCCACAGGTGGTGCTGGAACTGAGCGCTCACCATTATTTCGCAGCGACGTCATCAAGACCAGGAGCAAGGATGATGCGGGCAAAGGCCGGGGTGCGATCGCAGGTCAGTGAGGCCCCCAGAGTCACGAACGGCGCGCCCTGGTCGACGTGCGGGAAGCTGGTCGCGATGCGCCGCAACGGGCGGCGCTTGGCATCGTAAAGGACCACGGTCGCATCGGGATTGGCCGCCGCCGCCGGGCGCTGGACCACGAGCTTGATCATCACCGTCGCCGGGGCGTTGGTGGCGATCTTGCCCGTCGGCGGCTGGCTCACGGTGAGGGTCACCAGGAAATCTCCGCCCATCGATACCGGTTGGCCGAGAGTCAGTGGAATCAGTGCGGCGGCATTGGTGTCTTCGGCGAGCAAACCCTGCAATTGCGTGCCGCTGATGCGCGCCAGGTAGCGCTCAATGTCACCGTGGGCCGCGACCAGGTCGCCATGTGTGCGCTGGTACAGCTCATTGAGCGCATCGCGTTCCTGGGTCAACACGGAGACCTTCTTGCTCAGACGGATGTTGTCGGCCTGCGTCGATTCCAAGGCCGCAGCCCGGGTTTTCGATTCCGCGAGCTCGTTGGCGAGATGTTCGCTTTCGCCACGGAAGCGGGCGACCCCTTCGGCGAGGATCGTGGCGAGGCGTTCTTGCTTGGCGGTGGCGCCGGCGAGATCGCGATTGAGCAGATCAAGCTCGGTGTTGGCCAGGGCCGCGGTCATCGCGCGGTCGTCGGCGTCGTGGAGGTGCGCGAGTTCGGCCTGGGCCTCTTTCAGCTGCTGGCGCATGACCACCACACGCGCGGCGTCGGCGTGCGCGATCTGCTGTAGATTGGCCAGCTCATTGGCGGTGGTCGACGCCCGTTCCTGCAGTTCCTTGAGTTGCCCGAGGTCGGCTTCGTGCTGGGTCCGCAGACCGGCGAGCTCGTGCTGATCGACCGAGGGCAACGCCTGCGGACGGGACAGGGCCATAGCCCCGCCGCCGACAGCGGCCCCGGCAATCAGCGCCGCCAAGGCAGGGATGAGCACCCACGACCGACGCAAACGCGACGCGGCAACCGAGAGGGCCGGCGCGGACGGCGCGGACGGTGAGGAGAGCTCCGCCGAGGACGAACGCCGGAGGGAAAACACCCGTGTCCGCGCCAGGTCGGGATCGCGATCGAGAGCCATGCGCTCGGCCGCGTCGAGGTCTTCGAGTGCGATTGGAGCGAGGAAGATCTGCGTGGTCTCGCCGTCGGTCTGATCGAACTTCGGCTCCAGGCCGCATACGCCCTGGAAACGCGTCAGGCGGTTCCATTGGAAATCGGTGACCTGGGCACCCTCGAGATTGGCGCCGCGCAAATCGGCGCCAAGGAGCACCGTGCCATCGAGGACCGCGCCCGCGAGGTTGGCCTCGCGCAGATCAGCGCCGAGGAAGCTGGTGCCGGTAAGGTTGGCACCGCGCAAATCGGCACCGCGCAGATCGGCGCGGCGCAAGCTGACGCGACGGAGGTTGGCGTTGGCGAAGATCGCGGCAGTGAGGTCGCAGCCGTCGAGATTCGCGTCGCGCAGATCGGCGCCGGTGAAATCGCGGCTCGGCAGGCGCAGATCCTTGAGGTCGAGGCCAGCGAGATGGGCTTCGATGAAGGTCCCGCCCGCCGGACTACTGGCGGCATGCAGGGCGTCGGCGTGCAGGAACAGGGCCCGCACATAGGGATCGTTCTTGGTCACCGCGAGGTTGTGCCAGATGCACAGCGTCGCTGCGCCGGGCGCACTATGCGGACAAGCGTGACGCGGATCGGCGAAGAGGTGCTGGCAGCTGGTCATCAGTGCTCCGCACCATGAGCTGTCGCGGCATGGGCCGGAGCGTGATACGCCGCCGCCGGGCGGGGCGCTTCACTATGCATGGGTTCGGCTGGGGCTGATTCCGCATGGCCGACGCCGGGCTCGTGGGCATCCTTCGCATGCGGTTTTTCCACGCCTTTTTTTGGGGCTTTTTCCGAGTCTTTTTCAGCGTTCTTTTCGCCGGGCTTGTCGGCGATCTTTTCACCCTCGCTGAGATTGGTCGACGCTGACAGGCGCAATGCTCGCCGCCGCAGCTCGTGGATCTTCGGGCTGTCCGGGCGCTGCTGATAATAGGCAGTAGCGTGGGCAATGGCCTTGGCCGGATCGGGGCGATGATCGGCGTAGATCACCGCCAGCATGTAGTGGCTTTCGAGATCGATGGGATTGGTGAGGTCGTCGTGACCGGCAATGACTTCGCGCTCTAAGCTGGCGACGGCCTGTTCGAAATCGCCGATCGCGAACCAGTAGCGCCCGAGCATGCCGTTGGCACCCGGGTAATCGGGATCGGAGGCCAGCAGCTGGCGCAGCTCTTCGCGCATCGCGATCTGCTGCGGTGGTTTGGTCCGCGCAAACCACCGCGCCCGCTGCCAGCGGACTTCGTTGCGCTCGCCCGCGGCCGGACCGGCGGCGACTTCCAGAGCCCGATCGTAGTCAGCCCGGGGATCGCCCTTGCCGGTGAGCTCGCGCGCCTGGGCGAGGTTCAGCCATCCTGCCGGGCGCTCCGGCGCGATCTCGACGGCTTGCTGGAGCAGGGCCTGGGCGCGCTCGGCCGCACCGGGCTGACGGTTCAGGGGCCCGCTCAGCAGGGTACCGAGATTATAGGCCGCCGCGTAGTTGGCACCGTCGAGGGCCAGGGCTTCCTGATAGGCGCGACCGGCGGCTTCCCACTGCTGCAGACCTTCGCGGGCCGCGCCGGTGTTGGTCCAGTATTGCGCAGCATCGACCGGGTTCTCAGGCGAGAGTCGGGCGGCGTCCTGAAAACGGTCGGCGGCGTCCTGGAATTTCTTGGCCTGCCACGCTAGCCAGCCGAGATTGCACAGCACCTCGGGATGATCCGGTGATTGCGCGAGAGCCTTCTGGTACCACGTGGCAGCCTCGTCGTATTGGCCCAGCTGCTGATAGGCCAGACCGAGATTGTAGGTCGCCCAGAAATAACTCTTATCGACCAGCAGCGCACTGCGGTAGTGGCCGATGGCGGTTTCGTAGCGGCCTTGGCCGAGCTCCATGTTGCCGAGGGTGGTCAGCTGCGCAGCGCCGCCCTCGGGCAAGACGGTGAGCTCGACCGCCGCCAGCGAGGTGCCCGCGATGACGCCGGCGAGCGCGATGCCAGCCAGGCTGACGATCACTCGATGGCCGCGCCAGCGCATGGCAACGTCTACACCAGCCGGCGGCCGGTAGCCGGCTCGCGACGATCGGCCAGGATAAGATCGGCCAGCTCTTCCGGGTCGGCCGAATAGGTGCCATTGGCGATACGTACGCGGAGGTCTTCAACCTTATGCAGGCTGACCGGGTTCATGGTCTTCAATACCGAGACATAGCGCTCGATGGTTCCGGCATCACCGAAACTCGCCTGATCAGCGGCAAAGCCGGCATTGGCCTGGTTCGCCGGGGCCTTCGCGCTGATGGAGGTCCTGCTGACAGTAGCGTCCTGGACGCGTTTACGCACCAAGTCGTCGGTAGGGCGAAGATCGCGAGGGATATCCATGGTTGTCCTCCATCATCGGTGGCCCCCACATGGACTTGAGGTAATTCTCTAAGTCCTTGTCCTCAAATATGCTCGTTTTGAGTCGGTGAGTTCCACCAGCATAAGCAACGGCTGCAGCTGCGCAGACTGAAGCTTGAAATGGCGATCTTCCATGCTGCTCTTCGCTGGCCGCTGCGACACAGGGCCTCGACCAACAGCCGGCACAAGCGCCGCGCCAGCGGCTGATCCAGCGGCTGGATCAGCGTCGAGGAGGTCGCCGGGCGCTGATGGAAACGGATCACCGTCTGCAGATGCAGCGCCGCCATCTCGGCCTCGCCGGCCTGCACCAGGGCCTGCGCCAGGCGCACGGCCACGTGCGGAAAGGGCGGCACGCTCGCAAGATCGAGGGCCTGCAGCGAGCGAGTAGCGGTGCTGCCAGCCCAGGCCCCGGGCCAGGCGGCGAGGAAAACCTTGACCAGCGGCATGGTCCGGGCTTCGGAGCTGGGCGGACCATGCCGGCCGAGCGCCGCCAAGGCCCAGGCCTCGCCACGGATCTCGAGGGCCACCACCGCCTGCAGCAGGACCCGTTCGAGGGTCGGCACCGGCGGCAGGGCGGGATCGGCGAGCACCGTCAGCGCTTCTTCGAAGCGTCCGCGGCAGGCCTGGCATTCGCCGATGATGGCGGCGGCTTCCTCGTTGGCGTGGCTCTGATCGCGCCATACCGCCTGGGCCACGGCTTCGGCGGCGGCCGGATCACCGCTGGCGAGAAAGGCCCGCGCCTGCAGCAGCCGTGGCGCCAGTGCCGCTTCGCCGCTGACCGTTTCCAACATGCGCGCGACCTGCACCTTGGCGGTGTCGGCCTGTCCGGCAGCCAGGGCCAGACGTACCAGCAGCTGGCGATTGTCGGCGTCGAGCAATTCATCGCGATCGAGCAGGAAGCGCAGACCAGCGGCGGGCGTTCCGGCCGCGACACCGAGCCCACCGCTGGCACGCGTCGCGGCCAGGGCGGCTTCGCGCAGCACCTGCTGATGCAGCCCGCCGCCACGCGGCAGACGGGTCTCGACGGCGGCGATCTCATGGCTGACGAGCGCGTACTCGCGATGCCGCAGGCGGAATGTCAGACGTTCGGCGGCGACATCGGCGGCTTGCTGGGCGGACAGCGACGGCATGCCCGCCAGACGATCCCAGAGGCCTTCGGCGGTGGGCAGATCGCCGCTGCGTTCGCACAGGGTCGCCAATTGCCGTAGCAGTGCCGGCGGCAGCTCGTGATCAGCACGCCTGGTTGAGGAGGTTGCGGAGGTCGCCGAGCCCTCGGACCCAGGCGCGAGCAGCGTCTGCAGTCGGCCGGCGAGGCGCTGCAGATGTTCGAGCGCCGCCGGCACATCACCACGGTGATCGGCGAGGGCGGCGCCGAGGATGCGCGCCTGGAAATGCTCGGGCTCGCGCGCCAGGATCTCGTTCAGGGCCAGTTGCGCGCCGCCATGATTGCCCAGGGCAAGTTCGAGTTCGGCTAGCTGAACGCGCGTGCGCAGCCCGGCGGTGACGTCATTGCCGGCGGCTTCCAGGGCAAGATAGGCGGCGCGACGGGCTTCCAACGGACGGCCGCCCTGGGCGAAGATGTGCGCCGCCTCGCGCCACGGCGCGACTGGCGTCGGAGCCGCGAACAGCGCGAGCAGATTCCCGGCTTGGGCGGCGGAGGTCGCCGCGGGATCGTCGCTGAGCGCGATGCTCAGCCGCGCCGCGCGCACCCGCAGGCGCGGATCGCTGGCCAGGGCCGGCACGCTCAAGGCCTGTTCGCATAGGCCGCGCGCCCGCGCCAGCTCACCGCGACGTTCGGCGAGCACCGCCGCCAATTCCCAGGCCGGCTGTAAGGCCAACAGCGGCAGCCGCTGGAGCTGGGCGGTGAGCAGGGCTTCGGCCTCGGGGACCTTGCCGGCCGCGACCAGCACCTGCGCCAGCAGGGTGCGGTATTCCGGGCCTGCCTGCTGCGCATCGGCGAGGGCGACGGCGGTACGCGCGGCCTGTTCGGCCATCGGCAGATGTCCGGTTTCCGCCGCCAATTCAGCGTGGATCGCCCATAATTGCGGAATGTTAGCGTCGAGTTCAAGGGCTTTCGCGACATCGGCGACCGCCTGCGCGCGCTTGCCGGCATCGCCATGGCGGATCGCCAGGCGCCGACGGGATTCGGCCAACATGCCCCACAACGGCGCACAGTCGGGCATCGCCGCCACCGCCGCCAGGCCCACACGCTCGGCATCGGCCGCATGATCCTCAGCGAGCAGCTGTTCGAGGCGTTCGCGCCACGCCCAGAGATAGGTCGGATGACGCTCGACGGCGCGCTCGAGGTACGGCACCGCCAGATCGCGGCGCTGCTGACAACGCAGCAGGTAGGCTTTCAGACCGTCATTGATCGGGACCTCGGGCTCGAGCTCGCAGGCCTTGAGGTAGGCTTCCTGGGCCTCGTCATGGCGCCCGGCCTGGGCCATCAACTCGGCCCGTTCGCGCCATGCCCAGGTATAATCGGGGTCGATCTCGAGGGCCTTGGCGAGGTTCGCGAGGGCTTCCGTTTCACGCCCATCGTGGCGCAGGAAATCCGCGAAATAGCCGTAGGTAATGGCGTGATAGGGATCCTCGTCGCGGGCTCGGATGAGGTGCTCGTAGCCTTCGTCACGGCGCCCGAGATGGCGGCAGACGTCGGCCAGTTCATGCAGCACCCACACCGCGCTCGGCGCGCCGTGGTGCGCGCGCTGGTAGTGCTCACGGGCCTCGGGCAGCCGGCCCCCGCGACGCGCAAGCGCGCCGAGCTGGGCGTGGGCCCAGGGATTCTTGGGATCGAGGTCGAGGGCGGTCAGACACAAGGCGGTCGAGCGTGCGACGTCGGTCTCGGTGAGCGCCTGGGCGAGTTCGACGTGAGCCCAGGCGGCATTGGGCTCGGCGGCGATGATGTGCTCGTAGTGCGCCACCGCCGCCTCACGGTTGCCGTCTTCGAATTCCATCTGCGCCAGATGCCCGCGCGTCCAATGATCCTCGGGCGAGGCTTCCAGGGCTTCACGATAGCGCCGGCGGGCAGCCTCGAAATCGCCCAGGGCGCGTTCGGCCTCGGCAAGCTCGGAGAGCGCCCAATGGCTGGTAT
>JBILBP010000384.1:0-2735 GCA_044353645.1 Planctomycetota bacterium
CCGCTGGTGGCGGTAATCAGACCAGCGAGCCATCGACGCCACCTGGCAACGGGCAGGTAGCCGACCTCGTCGATGTTGAGGACATCCGGGTAGAGGTAGGCGGCGGTGACTTCAGCGAGGCGGCCTTGGCGGCCTTGGCGGCCTTGGCGGGCAGCGCTGACGAGGTCGTCGATGAGGGCGGCGGCGGTGGTGAAGCGGGCGTCGAAGCCGTTGCGGATGGAGCGGGTGGCGATGGCTAGGGCGATGGCTAGGGCGGTCTTGCCGCGGCCGGATTTGCCGCTGAAGATGAGGCAGCTTCGCGCAGCGGGTAGTCGTCGCCCGTCCACGGCACGGCACGCTCGGCCAGGCGACCGGCCTCTTAGGCCAGCAGGGTCGCGGGGTCCTTCTTGGTCGCATCGCACTTCCGTTGCGAGTTGATCTCGACCAGCCAGGTCGCCAGTTGCGCCTCCAGGTCGGCCCGGTCCAGGAACCGTCGCACCCGTAGGAAGCTGTTCTTTGCTCAGCCCACCCCGCGCTCGACCGACCCCTTCTGATTGCCGCTGCGCGGCCGGCACAACTCGACCGCCACTCGCAGTTCGCCGGCCAGTTGCTGTACGTCGGCGTTCAGCCGCACCGGCGACTACCCAGGGTTCAGGACCACGGTCTTGGGATTATCGAACACCCAGGCCATGGGCGACCCGCCCCAGACCCGGCAGCACGCCACCACGCCACCACGCGGCGGACCAGGGTCTCGGTCTTCTGGTCGGGCACCACGTACACCTGTACCTGCCGTGAGAGCTTCAGCCGACCGACGAAGATGATGACCTTCTCGGTGCGCTCATCGGCGTAGATCACCACGGCCTCTCCGAAGTCGAACTGCGCGAACTCCCCCGGCAGGCCCTCGCAGCGCACCATCGGCTCGGGCACCTGCACCGGACGCAGATTCCGCACCAGCCGGAAGAAGGTCGCCTTGCTCCCAGACCAGCCGCACTCGGTCGTGGCGATGCGCAGGATCTCGGTCGTCGGCAGGTCCGCCCGCTCCTGCAGCAGGGCCGTCAGCTGCTCGACACACGGGACAGCAAACACCGGACGAACGCCATGCGTCGGCGTCAATCGCCCGACGGTCAACTCAGCCGGGCTCGGCATGGGCTCGTCCAGCACTCGCTGGACGAACCTCACGGATGTCTCCGTCAACTCGGCAATGCGCCGGTGCGTCAGCCCGGCTTCGTGGTGGATGTGGATACGTTGTCTCGTCATGAGATTGATCACTTCGGGTCTCCTCGCGGCGGAGGATCCTCAGGTGACCGACAGGAGACCCGTCAGAGCCGGTCACTTTGGACCCGGCCAGAGTTTTGAGACTGGAAGCGGTCAGAGTTTTGAGGCTGCACAAGGCCGAAGACCCATGCGAAGGTCTCGTTCGGCTTGCCCAGGGTCGGATTCGCCAGCCAGTCGATGGCGCCGTCCGGGGTGGGCGCCTGGGTAAGTCCGGAATATCCGATCTCGCCGCGGAGAAAGCGGTCCGCCTCGGTGCAGGCCGCCCCCCGGTTCTCGATTTCGAGCATCAGCCAGTGTTTCTTCAAACAGCGGCGCACGAGCGTCTGGTGCGAGATCGGCCTCGATTACGCTGCGGCTCGAAGCAACGCGCTGTATTTGATCTCGGTCTGGGCTCTTACTCGGCGCTACTGGCGGTTTCCAGAAGGTTCAGGCTGCTGGCGCGGATCTTGGCGACGACTTCATTACAAACATGGGGATTGTCGCGCAGGAACTGCTTAGCGTTTTCACGACCTTGGCCGAGTTTGTGATTGCCGTAGGCAAACCAGGCACCGGATTTCTGGATAATCTTGGCGACCACGGCGAGATCGAGGACGTCTCCGGTGTAGCTGATGCCTTCGTTGAACATGATGTCGAATTCGACTTTGGCGAAAGGTGCCGCGACTTTGTTCTTCACGACTTTCACGCGCACACGATTGCCGATGGCACGTTCGCCATCCATGATGCTGGTGACCCGGCGGATATCGAGGCGGACGCTGGCGGCAAACTTGAGGGCGCGACCGCCGGGTTGCGTTTCAGGACTGCCGTAGGTCACGCCGATCTTTTCGCGGATCTGGTTGATGAAGATCACGGTCGTACGCGAGGTGTTGATGGCACCGGTGAGCTTGCGCATGGCCTTCGACATCATGCGCGCCTGCAGGCCAACGGAGCTGTCATCCATGTTGCCTTCGAGTTCGTCCTTGGGCGTGAGCGCAGCGACGGAGTCGACGACAATCACGTCGACGGCATTCGAGCGCACCAGGGTATCGACGATATCAAGGGCCTGTTCGCCATAGCTGGGCTGACTGACGAGTAGATCGTTGAGATTCACGCCGATTTTCTCGGCCCACGTCGGATCGAGCGCGTGTTCGGCATCGACGAAGGCCACCACGCCATTGTCCTTTTGCGCTTGGGCGGCGACCGAGAGGGCCAGTGTCGTTTTACCCGAGGATTCTGGGCCATAGATTTCGATGATGCGTCCGCGCGGAACGCCGCCGATGCCGATAGCGAGATCAAGTGAGATCGAACCGGTAGGAATAGCACCGATTTCCGTCTTTTCGACCTGGCCAAGGCGCATGATCGAGCCTTTGCCATAGACTTTATCGACTTGTTCGAGGGCTGCGTCGAGGGCTTTTTTGCGCGAGGCGGTTTCGGCGACGGTGTATTTGCTTTCTACTTTTTCTGCCTTTTCGACTCTCTCTGCCTTTTCGACTCTTTCATTTTTT
>JBILBP010000415.1:0-9338 GCA_044353645.1 Planctomycetota bacterium
GTTTCGGCCCGCCGAACGGCCCGATCACCGGTGCCAATGGCCAACGCCGCGGGACCATGCTGCAACCGGACGGCTCGACTATGGAATGGAGCATCGACGAATCGCCCGAGCCACCGGCGGCGGCGCAGACGCCGCCGCTCTTTACTCCGTAGCAGGCATGGACAGTGAGGTCGGCGCTACCGACGGAAGCGGACTGGCGGACCTGATCCTCACGGTGCCGGGGTGGATGCCTGCATCAGGTCGGCAAGGACCGGGCGCAGGGCCTCGGCCCAGATCTGATAGCCCTTGGCATTCGGGTGGACGCCATCCGGCAAAAGGTCGGGATTGGGATTTCCGGCGGGATCGAGAAAGGCGGCGCCGATGTCGAGGAACCGGGTCTGCTTGCCGTCATCCCAGGTGGCCAACTGGGCATTGATGACGGCGATGGCGGCGCGCATCTGGCGCGTGCCCTCCGTCGCCGGTTCCAGGCCGCGGGGCAACAAGCCCATGATCAACACCGTGGTCTTCGGCAGGTGGCGATGGATTTGGTCGAGGATCGCCCGCTGACCCTTGAGGATCTCGGTGGCTTCCCGTTTCCACCCGAGGTTGTTGGTGCCGATCATCAGGACCAGGACGTTGGGCGGATAACCATCCAACATACCCTGGTCAATGCGCCACAGCACATGCTGGGTCCGGTCGCCGCCGATGCCGAAATTCGCCGGGTTCCAGCGAGCGAATTCCGCCTCCCAGAGTTTTGGAACCTTATCCCAGCCGGCGGTGATCGAATCGCCGACGAAGAGCAATCCGATCGGTCCAGCCTTGCCTCGTTTGATGAATTCATTGGTCTTCCACTGGAATCCACCGTCGGGCTTCCCCTCCTTGTCGAGCTTGACGGTCGGCTGATCCGGAGCTTCGAGGGCGGCGGTGGCGACCACCGGCGGGTGTTGGTCCGCAGCCAGAGCACCGCGAGCGGCGACAAGGGTGAGCAGGCAGAACAGGAGTGCTTGGTACATGATGGTTTTCCACAGTGAGCACGGCGGATGATGGCGGACCGATCCCTAGATCAGAAGCCTGTGGTGAACAATCGACAGCCCGCCGTGTGCGGACACATCCAAAAGCCTACGATCACGATCGACGGAGCACTACGCGCCGAGGTCCGTTACCGGGCACCGCCAATACGAAGCCGCCGTTGTTCGCCGACCACTGCAGCCCGCTTGCGGGTGCTCCGTCAACGACGGTGGGCTTACGCTCTGCCCATCCCACCAATTCACCGCCGTCGCCAAGATCGATGGTGCAGAGGCCGTCGTGCCAGCTTATATGGTCGATGGCTCCGCCTGGATTCAGCAACTGTGCGAGCCCGAAGATGGCCAGACCTTCGGTTATGGGACTGAGGGTCACCACCTCCCACTCCTGGGGAGCGAGGGTGAGGACGAGGCCGCCACGGGCCACCTGTCGGGAACGGAAGCCGTAGGCCGCAATGTCGTCGGGCGAGGTGTCGTCGGGCGAGGTGTCGTCGGGCGAGGTGGGCAATTCATCTCCGCCGATGGTGGCCGTCACCGGGGAGCCGGTCTGTTCGCGGTGGAAGACTCCGACCACGTCCCCGTGGCGGTTGCGATTCACCACCGTCAACAGCGGCGTGCCCCCATAGAGGCTGCTGCGTCCCGGGCGGCCCGCATCGAGGGCCCGGGGAACCCGGCCACCGGACATGGCGACCGCCCGCAGCACGGCGGGATCGTGGGCGCCCGGCTTGTCCGAGACGTAGACCGGCCCCCCCGAGACTGCCCGCGCAGCAGCGTGGAACCAGCCCATGGCGTGCTGGGAATGGAACATGTCCCAGTCGATCTGCTGGAAGGCGCCGAACCACAAGCCGACGGCGGCATTGGTCCACAGGTGCTGCCCATGCGTGGCCGGATCGTTGGGCCAGAAATCATTCGATCCGCGATTGAGATTCGACGCACTGGGCAGATACCAAGTCTCGCTGCCGTGGGACATGCAGTTGATAAGCCGGCCGTGGAAATGGCGGTGAACCGAATCCTCGAGCGCTGCGCGGTATGAAGCGGTGAGGGCCACCCGTCCACCCGCGCCATTGGCGACGCCCTCGAGCACCGCCTGGGAATCGACTTTGACGCCGTCGACCCCCTCCTTGGCGAGAAGACCGTGGTAGTCGTCATAGAACCGGCGGATGCCGGCGGCACTCGGCCGGGTGACCAGCTGGCCCCAGAACTGGTGATTCGCCTGGGGCTGGACCTGGAGCAAGCCTTGGCCGAAACTGCGGGGCACGGCCTGGGCGTCATACCCAGGCAGTGCGCCTGGGTCGATGCCGCCCCAATAGCCGACGATGTTGTGCCACACCATCACCGTGGCGACGCCGAATTCCTCCTTGGCCATGCGCACGGTGGGGGTCAGGGAGTGAGCGAACTTGGCATTGGCGCGGAAGGAGGTCAGCGACTCCTCGCCGCTGGCCTGACGGGCGGTCGACTGCCAGCCGTCGTCGATGATGAGGAACCCCACGGTCGCCCCGGCGGCGCGCAGAGAGGTGAGACCGGCACGAATGCCGCTCGGATCGACGGCGTGGTAGAAGGCGTCCCAGGTGCACCAGCCGAAGCGGTCGATGAAATCCGGGAGCGGCTTCGCGGTCCGCAGACGACAGCCGGGCAGACGTGCGGCCACCGCCCGCGCCCCCTGCTCTGCCAGTTGGTAGGGATCGCTGCCCCGGGCGATGTAGGCCGCGAGGCCGCCGCCGGCGCCGTGAAAAGCGTCGCCGGTTTCGCCGACCAGCACCAGGCCGTCAGCAGAACCCTCCACAGTGAAGCGCATCAGCTCATCCACGAGCGGGACGATCAGCACCTGCTCGCCGTCCTCCAGGTCGAGGAGCAGGAACTGGGTTTCCACGGGTACCTGGGCTAGGGCGGTGCCCGTGCGGGGGACCATCCACCACGCGCCATCCCGGGCGCAGGCGAGGAAACGGCGCACTCCGGAGATTATGCCCAGCTTCCAGGTCAGGCGTGTTCCGCTCTGGGATCCCTGAGCGACGAGGAAGGCCCCGCTCCCGGTGGCGTCGGGTGCGACGGCAAGGCCGGGATCCGGGCGGTCGAGGAACACACGCCCGGCAAGTTGGATGGAGTCCCTGGTGCGTAGCAGAGTCATAGCCGATTCACTGCCGGAATTGAGGGCTGCATGCGAGCAGATGCGTGGAACGGATCGTGGTCGCTCATGGCTGGGGCTGAGGCTGAGACTGAGACTGGGGCAGGGGTAAGGGATTGCCATCGCGTGCAGCCGTGAGCCAGGCGTTGCGCGTCGGCTGGAAGGACTCTCGACCCTTTGCATGGTCGGCCGTAGGTATGATGACCAGGTGCTTCGAACCACTGAGATTGTTGGCCATGGCGAAGACTCCTGCGGGGGGACAGGTGGTGTCGATCAGCCCCATACCGATCAGGGTCGGGACCTTCACCCGGGCGGCGAAGTTGACCACATCGTAGTACCCGGCGGCTTTAAGGCGGGCTTCCGCTTCGGCGCCGCTGACCGTGCCGACCCAGGTCGGCCAGCCCGGAGCGCGTCCGACCTTCATGCCCGCGTGGTCACAGCCGGCGGGCACTTCGGCGACCACGGTGGTCACCGCCGGATGCAGGGCGGCGGTGACGATGGCCTGGAGCCCACCCTGGCTGCTACCGGTCACGGCAAGGGTTTGGCGGTTCCAATCCGCTCTGCCGGCGAGGTAGTCCGCCGCGCGATAACAGGACAGGTACATGCGCAGGAAGTAGCTCTTATTTCGGTCATTGGCGCCGATGTGGGGATAGTCGTTCAAGGCTCCGGTTTTGAGTTCTTCATAAAATGCCTTCTCGCGATCCACCGGCAGATCATGGGCGATGATGTTGAGGCTCAGCCAGCCGCTGCGGGCCTGGCCAATAGCAAAGTTCTTGTCGAGGGGATAGACCCCGGCCCACTGCACGATGAGTTGAGCCGGACAGGGCGCATCACCCTTGGGCCGGGCCAGGTAGCCGTTGATGTGGGTGCCGTTGATATTGGCCAAGGTGATCTTCCACAGATCCACCTTCGCATCGTCGGTGGCCACCGGCTCCAGCACCGGCGCCGCGGGCACGGCCTGCAGTTCACCGATCTTCCCCTTCCAGAAGGCATCAAAATCGGCGGGGGCCGCCGCGGCGGGGGCGATCTGCTGCCAATCCACCGCTGCTCCGCCGAAGACGTTGGTTTTCGGGCCGGTGGCGACCGTCAGCAACAGGGTGCCCGGGGTCCCCAGCTTGGCCTTCACCGTCGCGGTTCCGCCGACGAATTGCAGTTTTCCGCTAGCGACCACGGTTTGGCCGCCAGCCTTGATGGAATAGGCGGGAGTATCTCCGGTACTCCCGCCGGTGATCGTCCAGGTAACCGGATCGTTGACGGCATAGAGCCCATTGGCGTGGTCCGCGGTAATGGAGAGATCGGCAGCAGTCAGAAGACCGGAGACGGCGATCAAGGAGACGAATCGAAGTGCGTAGTTCATGAGTTTTTCCTAGATCAAGGCAGGGTCTTTAGGAGCGCGCAACCATGCGATTCCACGGTCACCGTGAATTCCGGTCCAACCGGACCCAGATCCCGCTGGCGCCAGAGGTCCCGCAACCGGAGGCCGCCGAGGTTGGCCACCGGCACGTCTTGGCGCTGGGCAGCGAGGTTGAAGATACCATAGACTCGACTGCCATCCGCCAGTTTCTTCTCCCAGACCTCATAGGAATCCGCAACTCCCGCCACCCGCCGCGCCGGGCTGACCAGGGCGTCCTGATCGATAGCCAGGACCTCGTCGTTGGTGATCAGACCGAGAGTGAATGCATCCAACTGACTCAGATCGCATGACAGCAGCAGCGGCTGCTGGAGCAGGCACCACAAGCTGACCTGGAAATACTGCTCCGCCGGGGTCAAGGGACTGGGCCTGAAGGTGATGTTGGTGCTGTTGGGTACGCCGATGCTGCCGATCTGGAGCATATCCAGGTCGCCGAAATGGCCGGGGCCGCTCAGGGCGTGACGTTCTGCCAGTTCCCCCTGAAGGGGCGCCTTCATACACGACCATATCGGCTGGATGTCCTCGGTCATACGCCACAAGTTCGCATACCGGACGCACCAGGGGTCCTCAGTCCGGGAATGCCGGGGCGAGAGGCTGAGGACGATGTCCCGGTCCACGGCCCGGAAATCATCGTGAAAGCGCTTTATCACCGCCTCGGTCTTCTCATGATTACCCTTGGGAGGTGGCTGGAACTTTCCATCCGCCTGGCGGACCAGGGTCCATTCGTTCCAGTCGTACTTCACGAAATCGACACCCCAGGCGGCGAACTGCCGGGCGTCCTCGCCCACCATCCAGACCGGGCCGATGGTGCTCAGCCCAGCCTCGATCCCGCCCGGATACCGGCCGAAATACTGACCCGGACCGTGGCGCTGTTCGACGGGCCGGTAACTGGCCGAATAGTCACCTTCCGCATTGGGTGCTGAACCGCCGATGTAGCCGGCGTAGGTGCTCATCCAGGTCGTGCTGTACACGCCCAGCTTCATCCCTTGGCCATGGACATAGCCCGAGAGCGCGGCCATATCCGGGAATTTAGCATTTCCGCGGATGGCCTTGGTGTGCGGATCCCGTTCGCCGGTCCAGCAATCGTCGATGTTGATGTACGACCAGCCGTGGCCCACTAGGCCAGCGTCCCGCATCGCATCGGTCATCCGCCGGATGCCGGTATCGGTCACCGATTCACTGTACACGTACCAGCTGTTCCAACCCATGGGCGGAGTCAGGCAAATGGTGTCGCCGACCACGATCTGCAGATCAGCCTGGGCCGAACCGAGAGCATTGGTCACCGCGAGGCGGACCGTGGCGCGGCCTTCCCGGGCCAGTTCGGGGGCGGTGATCCGGCCGGTGATCAGGCCCGTGCGTGGATCGATGACCAAACCTGCCGGTAGACCTTCCGCGCCATAGGTCAACGGGGGTCGACCGGTGGCCGGCACGGCATGGAGAAATGGCTTCCCCGGGCGCACGCCGACGACCCGGGGGCCATTGATCCGCGGTGCGGGCCCAACGACGGGGGTCAGGATCGGGCGGCTTTCACCAGCGGGAAAGGCAGCATTGTAATTGGCCAGGGGCTCGGCTCCCGAGAGCAGGCCGAGAGCGGCAAGGCTCCAGAGGGACAGGGATCGGATCATGGGGATTCCTTGTTGACGTTGACGCGGTTGGTAACGGGCGCTGGATAGGACCAGATACCGAAGCAGCCCCCGGTGACCCATAGGGCCCGGGTCTTGGGGTGGACGCGGACGCAGAAGGCTTCGCGCCCGCCGTCTTTGCGTCCGTCTGCCAGGGGTACCTGCTCGGACAGGCTAGTCCAGGTGGCGCCACCATCGGTGGTGCGCTGGACGGACACGCTGCTGGTGAGGACATCGCGGCAGCGTCCGACATAGACGATCTGCGGATCCGTGGGATCCACTGCCACCGAGTTGACCCTGGGCCAGAGGGGATCCTGATCAGGGAGAAGATTAGCGATGGCCGTCCAGGCGGTGCCATCCCAGCGCCGCAGCTCCTTGCTATTCACCACCGCCCAGACCTGACGACCATCGCTGCTGACGGCCAGATCGTTGATGGTCCCCTGGTTCGGAGCGAGAATGGTCCAGGTGGCCCCGTGATCCGTGCTCATCACCACGCCGCCGGAGGCCTGACCATACAAGCGGCCGGCGGTATCGTGGGCGTAGACCCCGGCGCACGCGGTCATCCGCTCCCAGGTCGCAGCCCCGTCGACGGTGCGCAGACTGCCGGCAAAGGCGACCTGGGGATCCAGCGGATCGCCATAGGCGGCCCGGGCGCCGTCATAGGCCAAGCCGGTGTTCGTCCAGGTGGCGCCGCCATCTCGGCTGACGCAGAGGACGGTCGGCCCAGTCCAAGATTTCTGGTCGCCGACGATCAGGGTCTTGGTATCGATGGCATAGCCGCCATAGGTGAATCCGCCCCAGCGATAGCCTGATACCGGGGTGTAGGTCCAGGTCCGACCCCCATCCCGGGTCACCGCACCATTGTAGTCCTGAGACCCCACCATCAGCAGATCGGGATCGCGGACATTGAAGGCCAGCTGACCACCGACGAGCACGCAGTTGAAGCCCTCGCTGCTGGGCAAGAAGATCTTCGCCCCGTCTCGGCTGACCATGGGGAAATCGCCGCCACTAGACCAGCACACCGCCGGATCCACCGGACTCCAGGTGGGCGCATGTTCCCGGGCATTGCAGGGCAGGAAACTGGCGCTGCCATCGACCACCGCGTTGATGACCGTGCGCCCGCCGTTGTGGCTGGTGAATCGCGGCCACGCGTAATCCGCCCCCTGGCGCCAGAACGCCAACCGCCGGGGATCCCGTGGGCTGACCCGCAGGTCTCGCAACGGTCCCTTGCCGGGGAGTCCGTCAGCCTGGACCAGGGTCGACCAGGTCACTCCCTGGTCATCGCTGCGCAACAGAGCGTCGGGCGTGGTGATCCACAAAGAGGCCGGGGCTTGGGGTTGGACGTCGAGGGCCGTGCAGGGGCCAGAGCGCAATTGCTTGAAGGTCGTCCCGCCGTCACGGCTCGACCACAGACCGGTTTCATTAGCGGCGTACACTACCCCGCCCGTGGGCGCCACGACCACCTCGCCACCGGCGTATTCCGCTGTTCCGGACAGTTCCTGCCAGGTCACGCCGCCATCGTCCGAACGCCACAGGGCCGGCTTGAGTTCGATCAATTTGGCGCTGGACGAATTGGGATTGAAGGGGGCATCGCCGGCGATCCGCGACCAATAGATCCGGGTCGTCCGCTGGCTGCCGGCATCCCAGGTGGCGGGATCATAGGCCAACTGCCGGCGCTTATCATGAGAGCCACAGATCATCACCGACAGTACCTGACGCCAGGACGAAGCTCCGTCCTCACTGAGCCACAGACCATGTTGCTTGCTGGGCATGGAATTGGCACCAACCGACAGGCAGCGCTGGGGATTGCCCGGATCGATGGCGACCCCGGCGGTTCCCCGGGGACCATAGCCGACGTTGCAGGGCTCCCAGTTCCGAGCGCCATCCCGAGAACGCCACAGACCGCCCACGTCAGTGCCGTAGATCAGGAACTTGCCACTGCCGTCGACGGCGAGGGAGCGATGCCATTGGCCGCCCTCGCCACCGGTCCGGCCCTGTTGGCGCTGGGCCGCCGAGACCAGGGGGATGGCCGTCCATCCACCATTGGCCTCCGACCGCGGGGAAGGCAAGTCCGCTGAGATCAGGGCCGACAGACCTGACCAGAGCAAAAGGTGGACGGCTCGAAACGGAAGGCTGGTCATGAAGCACTCATGGTCTTTGGTTGGGAAATGATGGTTGCTGAGCACAGGCAGGCCACGGCATTCCTGTTCTACCCAGCGTAGGTACCTGCAGCGGATATAACAGATCACTGATTGCTGTTTTGTGATTTCAACGCCGACGGCACCGCAATCCACGGACAATAATTGTCTCTGATTGCTGTTTTGTGATCTTTCTTTTGAAAAGTCTACAAATCGTCAGAGGAATACCTCTTTCAACGCCTTTTCATTTAGAAAAACCGTGCCGGTTTCAGTTTATATTTAACAAAATCTTAGAATTTTTCGCCCCATGGCCTTTTTTCACCGCAGCGCGCAACCCCGGACGGCGCCCGCACCATAGTCACATCGCTCATCGACGCTGAGACCTCGAGACCGCATTCAGGGAGCTTAGGTTCGAGCAAAAGATTCCACGGAAAGGGCTGATGCTCGGATGGACACTTTCATGCGGTCTTCATCAGGAACATACAATATCTAATTTACTTTGGAAATTCACGGAGGTACCCATGACGCCTATCCCACTTAATTCCTGCAGCCGAAATACCGTAACCAGGGGATCGCCTCCAGGTATTCACGTAAACTCTGCGATATTGACCGGGCCTGGTCGTTTCTTGGCGGTGATCGCGGTCGTGATCGGGAGCGCCGCATCAATCCACGCCGAAGAGATTAATACTGGGCCTGGGACCTTATTTAAACCTGGCATTATTTCGATCGAATACCCCTTGAATAAACAATTTTTATTACCTGAAATACCCTCGCATTTCGATGCTCCTAAATGGTTTACCTTTACTTCAAACCTATCCATAAAGGGAACTTTGGAGAAAAATAGTTGGAAAAGTTCAACCTACTACTGGAATTGTGCCGGCCAAGGAGACATAGTATGGAAAATTAAATCCGGAGCGCATTGGCCCGGAAAACAACTCTACTCTGCTTCTTGGTGTTCTCCTGATCCATTTGGGGCTAATAATGGTTGGGGCAGTTCCCCTACCTGTTACAGGTGGACCGTATCATATTATGTAGATATCTATA